>NZ_JBEORT010000001.1:84680-158017 GCF_040302425.1 Streptomyces sp. NPDC126497 | reverse complement strand
GCCCCGCGCGCCGGGGGGGGGGGGGGGGGGGGCGCCCGCCGGGGGGCCCCCACCCCTCCAGTGCCGCCCGGGGGACGGCGTCAGTAGATCTTGAGGCCGTTCTCGATGAGCATCCTGTGCACCGGCTCGTAGTAGGTGCGCCGGTCGGCCTGCGCGTCGGAGTCCCCACAGGCCTCTTCCGCGTGCGTGGCGCCGGACAGGATCCCCAGGGCGGACAGCCCCGAGTACAGGGGGCCGCCGCTGTCGCCCAGTCGGGCGCACAGATCGCTCTCGATCATGTTGTACAGGGTGACCCCGTCGTCATAGGTGATGGTGACGTTCTTCCTGGTCACCTTGCCCACCAGGTCCTGGGATATCGTTCCCAGGCGTTTCACGGACTCCCCGACCACGACATCCCGGGAGTTCGTGATGGACTGCTCCGACTCGTCCCTCAGCTGGAGGGATCCGACCGGGACGACCTCGGAGTTCTGGTAGTCGATGACGGCCCAGTCCCCGGGCTCGTACTCGAAGTCGACCTGCGGCCCCAGGTAGACCCCTCCGGCTCGCCGCTGCCACTCGTACTTCCCGCCGACGACGCAGTGCCCGGCGGTGACCAGGAACTTGCTCCCGCTGGAGTTCTGCACGTTGAACGCCGCGGTGCAGATCCGTCCCAGGGACGCCGCCGTGAGCCCTTCGCCGTCGTAGGTCTCGATCCCGAGGCCACCCCGCATGTAGTAGGTGGCGGCCGCCGACGCTTCCCCCGAGTTCCCGTCGCGGCGGGCGACGGCCGTCTCGATCCTCCCCGGGAGTTCCTCGATGCGCACGGCGTCCCCGTGCCTTTCGGCGACTTCCTCGATGCGGGCGCGATCGGCGTCGGACACCCCGTCGTGGAGCGTGACGACGACGGCGTTGCTGCTCGGGTCGGCGCCCCAGGCGGTGTTGGGGATGCCCGCCAGCCGGTCCAGTTCGGCGTGGATCGACTCCAGTTCGGCCGCGCTGTGGGGCACGACCCTCGCCGCTCCCCCCGCCTCCCGGACCGTCTCCGCCGCGGCCCGGTCGGTGACCGCGACGACGGGACGTCCCTTCTCCTCGTAGACGCCGGCCGTGCGGTCGTCGCCCAGCTCGGCGGCCAGCTCCGCGGCCTTCACGGGGTCCATGAGCGGAGCGGGGGCCGATCGGGCCCCGGGTGAGTGGACCACGCCCACGGTCAACAGGCTGCCGACCGCAACAGCGACGAACGAATGCCGCACGCGACGTCTTTCCATCTGTTCTCTCCCTCGGCGCTGCACTTCCCCGGCGGACACGCGACTGCGCAGGCGAGATGATCTCCGGCCGGCTTTACGGAGGGATGAACTCCGAGTGACCGCCGGGACCGGGAGCGTGACGTCGGGCACGACCCGCCGGGCCGCACTCCGTGCGATGTCGCCGTTGGTTCGCCGGGGGACCGCGTCGCCCGCACGACGAGGGGCGCTCCGTCTCCGCAGGAGCGCCGTTCCGCGCCCGGGGGCCGGGTCCGGGGGTTATTCCGGGCTGTCGATTCCCCGGTAGAAAGCGAGGAGGGCGTCCGCGAGCCGTTCGGGTGCCTCCATCGCCGCGTAGTGGCCGATGCCGTCGAGCGATGCGGAACTCACGTCCTCGGCGACGTGCCGCAGCGTCGCCCGCGTGAAGTCTCCCGACCCGCCGCCGACGGCGAGCACGGGCATGGTGAGCGGTGCGGAGGCCAGTTCCCGGATCTCCTCGCCCTCGCGGAGCATCGACCGGTAGAGCCCGGCCGCACCCTTGAACGCGTCGGGTCGCGCGTAGGAGCGGGTGAGCTCGTCGATGTCCTGGTCGGTGAACGCGTCAGGGGTGGCGCTGAGGGAGGGCAGGGCGTATGCGGAGAGGAACGCGCGCTCGCGTCCTGCGAGCAGCATCTCCGGGATCCCGGGGGCGGCGAGGACGCCGATGTGCCAGGCACCGCCGCGGGTGACGTCCGCGAGCGTCTCCAGGCCGAACCCGGGCAGGCCGGTCTCGATCGCCGTGTAGCTGCGCACCAGGTCGGGGTGTGCGGCCGCGACACGGAACGTGGTAGGACCGCTGATGTCCTGGCCCGTCAGGTGGACGGGGCCGAGGTCGAGCAGGGTGATCAGTTCGCTCAGGTCCCGGGCCGCGGTCGCGCTGTCGTGCTCCCCGGTGGCGGTGGCGGAGTCGCCGAAGCCGCGCAGGTCGGGAGCGAACACGCGGTGGTGCGCGCTGAGCAGGGGGATCAGCTTGTGGAAGACCCACCAGGTCTCCGGGAAGCCGTGGACCAGCATGACGGGGGATCCGGTGGTTCCCGCCGAGACGTAATGGAGCTCCGTGCCGTTGAGGCCGACGCGGTGGTGTTCGAGGGCCGGAAGGGTGGCGCCGGGGGGCACGGGGGCCATGGGTTTCCTCCAGGTGATGGTCAACCGGGTTGTCAGATTATAGGTAGACAACCGGGTTGTCGACCCCGGCGGGATTCTCGTAGGATGCGCCCCATGACACGGTCACCAGGCGCCGAGCTCGCGCTGCTGCTGCTCGGCGGCTTCCAGTCGATGGTGGACGACGTGGTCGGCGAACTGGCACGCCGCGGACACGAAGGCGTGCGCGCGTCCCACGAGTTCGCCCTGCGCGCCATCGAGGAGGGAGCGGACACGGCCACGGAACTCGGCCGCCGGCTGTCGGTGTCCAAGCAGGCCGCCGCCAAGACGATCGCCGCCCTCGAGCGACTCGGATACGTCGAGCGGGAGACCGACCCGGGCGACGCACGCGTCAAGCGACTTCGCGTCACGGCCCGCGGCCACGAGATGATGACCCTCGGCGCGACGCTCTTCACCGAGGTGCGTGACCGCTGGGCGGCGCAGATCGGAGCCGAGCAGCTCGACGCCCTCGAAGCGCACCTGGCCCGGCTCACCAAGAACCGGCCGGCGGGCACGGAGGACCTCGCACGACTCGGCGGGGATCCCGGTGAGGCGATCTGACGACGCGGGCCGAAGGTCACCTTCAAGACCTACGCCGGGCCGGTCTCACCCCTGCGGGTCTGCTTCACCCCGATGCTCCCGGGCATGCCGCCGCGCGCCTGGACACCTCCGTGACCGGCGCTTCGCGCCCGCCCGCCCGGGAGCCGACAGCTCACTGGATCAGGTCGGTGTGCGGGTGCTCGGGGGAGGCCGGGCAGACGTAGAGCTGCATGGTGTCGGCGCTGCCCACTTCCACCCTCGTCGGCTGCGCGGGGGACAGGCCGGCGGGGTGACCGTCGGCGTGGGCGGCGGCCCGGTCCTCGTGCGGCGCCCAGCCGTACGTGGCGCCGTCCCATTCGAAGGAGGCGATGGTCAGCAGCGGGACCATCAGGGCGTCGCAGACGGTGCAGTACCGGCGGTAGGGGTCGGTGCGGCCCCACGGGGGCCAGCCGCCGACCTTCCAGCCGGGAGCGTCGGCCAGATGGGCGTCGTAGAACTCCACCGGGTCCTCCGCGTACGAGTCGTCCACGTCCGCACCGGCCGCCTGCCATCTGCTCCAGTCCTCCACCACCTGCCTCAACTCCGGGCTCAGATCGAGGCTGTCGGGATACTCGGTGATCGCTTCCGGGGCCAGCAGGCACGGCTCGGGCACGTAGCCCGGGTAGTTGGCCTCGTACGGTTCCGGTGGCGTGGCGAGGACGTCGACGACCGAGGCGGCGGACCGCCAGAACACCGCGGTCGCGGGCTTCCAGTTCGGCTCGTGGTCGTAGGGACACCAGAGGACCTGGAGCAGATCGGCCTCCCCGGGCGGCCGCAGCAGGGGTACGTCGCGCAGGTACAGCTGGGCCACGGGCAACAGGGGGACCGGGTCCTCCGCGGGCCAGGGAGGGCCGGCGTCGAGCCGCTCCGCGTACCTCGCGGCCTTCTGCTCCAGGGCCGCCTCCTCCCCGGGCGTGAACGAGGGACCGTAGGGGTCCTCGTGCCGCCGGGCCCGAGCGTGCCTGTCGAGCCGCACCTCCGCCGGCGACTGGCGGAACCCGCTGTCACCGTGCAGGTGCGCGTCCTCGCAGTGCGGCCAGGGCTCCCCGGCCGGCCACAGCAGCGGGCCCCCGACCGAGCTGTCCCCGACCGAGGGCGACCCCGGGCGGGGGTGCAGCCGGATCGCGGGACGCGCCAGCGGAGCCAGTTCGGGAAAGACCGCGGTCACCTCGACGGGCCGCGGCGGAGTAGTCCGTACGAAAACCATGCCGGTGATCCTGCCACCGGCCACCGACACTCCCCCGCCGCCTCGATCGGCGTCAGCGCCCAACTGGCCGCGCGGGGGCCGTGGACGGCGGGTCAACCGACGTGCCACGCTGCCGCGAAGGCTTCCCACCGACCGCCGAACCGCTCGGTCGCCCGGGCCGCGGGCGCGCTCCGGACCTCGGGAACCCCCCGCCGCCCTCCCGCGTTCCCCGCACAGCGTGGCGGGGATCCGGCGTACCGCCCGCCTCCCCCCTCCGTACGCCTCCTCCCCGTACGGGGCGCGGCGCTCGCCCCCGCCCGCGTCCGACCGCCACTCTGACGCCATGAACCACGCAACACCTCACGTCGGCGCGCCCGTTCACACCTTCACGCAGCTGCTGTCGTCCACCCGGCGCGGCGCCCGTCTCGCCCGGCTGCTCGCGGTCACCGAACTGCGCTCCCGGGGCACCTCCCACGCCCTCACCGAGCGCGCCGAACTCGTCGTCGCGGAACTCGCCGCCAACGCCGTCCTGCACGGACGGGTGCCCGGCCGCTGCTTCCGGCTCACCCTCGTCCTCGACCCGGCCGCCGGCCGCCTCCGCGTCGAGGTCAGCGACGCCCGCGGCGACCTCCGCCCGCTCCCCCGCCCCACGGACACCGCACCCGACCCGCTCCCCGCCGGCGGACGCGGCCTGACCCTCGTCGCCGCCCTCGCCGACCACTGGGACTGCGTCCCCTATCCGCCCAGCGGCAAGACCGTCCGGGCGGTGCTGACGACACCGGCCGAGGCGTGACGGCGCCGGCCGAGGGGAGCCGGAGCCCGCGCTCCGACGTCCCGGTTCGGGGGCGCTCCCCGTTCGGTCGATCACGATCCGGACGAGCCCACGCGGGACCGCCCGGGCGGTGAGGTGGCGTGGTCACAGCGCGATGCGGACGGTCTTGACCTGGGTGTAGGCGTCGATTCCCTCCAGGCCGCCCTCGCGGCCCAGGCCGGACTGCTTGTACCCGCCGAAGGGGAGGTTGCCGGTGCTCATCTCGGCCCAGGTGTTGATCCAGACGGTGCCGGCCTCGATGGCCGCGGCCATGCGGTGTGCGGTGGTGAGGTCGGTGGTCCACACGGAGGCGGCCAGTCCGTAGTCGGTGTCGTTGGCCTGGGCGACGGCGTCGTCGATGCCGGTGAAGGTGGTGAGCACGCCGACGGGACCGAAGATCTCCTCGCGGACGACGCGCATGTCGGGGCGGACGTCGTCGAGGAGGGTGGGGGCGAAGAAGTATCCGCGGTCACCGAAGCGCCCGCCGCCGGTCACCACGTTCGCGCCCTCCTCGCGGGCGATGTCGAGGTAGGAGCCGACGCGGTCGAACTGCGCCTTGGTGGAGAGCGGTCCCACCAGCGTGCCCGGGGCCAGCGGGTCGCCCGGGGTGAACGCCTCCATCGCCTTCAGCAGCTTCTCGACGAACTCCTCGCGGACGCCCTCCTCGACGAACACCCGTGATGCGGCGACGCAGGCCTGTCCCGCGTTGCCCAGGAAACCGGCCGCCACGCCGCGGGCCGCGGCGTCGAGGTCGGCGTCGGCGAAGACGACCGACGGCGACTTGCCGCCCAGTTCGAGCGTTATGCGCTTGAGCGTGTCGGTGGCCCGGCGCTGGACCAGCTTGCCGGTCGCGGTCGACCCGGTGAAGGCGATCTTCGCGACACCGGGGTGCGCGACCAGCGCCTGGCCCGCCTCGGCGCCCAGGCCGGTGACGACGTTCACGACACCGGCCGGCAGGTCGGTGCCGGCCAGCAGCTCGGCCAGGCGCAGCGTGCTCAGCGAGGCGGTCTCGGCCGGCTTGAGCACGACGGTGTTGCCGGCGGCCAGGGCCGGGGCGAGCTTGCCGGGCAGCTGGCCCATCGGGCCGTTCCAGCCCCAGATGACGCCGACGACGCCGAGGGGCTCCTTGCGGGTGTAGGCCATGCGGTCCTCGCCCGCGGGAACGCTCACGCCGGACAGCCTGGTGGGCCAGCCCGCGTAGTAGCGGAAGACCTCACTGGCCTCGGCCAGCATGTGCGCGGTCAGCGTGCGGGGCGCGCCCATGTTGACCGAGTCGATGGTGGCCAGTTCGTCGGCGTGCTCCTCGATGACGTCGGCGATCCGGTGCAGGATCCGGCCGCGCCGGTCGGGGCTCATGTGCGCCCAGGCGGGATCGGTGAACGCCGCGCGCGCGGCGTCCACCGCGGCGTCGACGTCGGCCGCCTCGCCGCGCGGCACACCGGCCAGTGCCTCCTCGGTGGCCGGGTCGGTGTTCGGCAGCGTCCGTCCGGAGACCGCGGCGACCTGCCGGCCTCCGATCCACATCTTCCGCTCCCCGGCCCGTACGAAGGCGGGGATGTCACGGCGGGCGGTGCCGGCGACGGGCGGGGCGCTCACGGTCGCGGTCATGGCTGTTCCTCTCCTGGTGTCCTGGTCAGCGGATCCGCCATAAACGGATCGGCTGTCCACTTAACTTAGCGGACAGGCTATCCGTTTACAAGGGGAAGTGAGAAGGGTGTCCGGTACGCTGAGGTCCCGGACTCCGAAGGAAGGAAGCACCCGCCGTGAGCGCTGAGCCCGCCCCCGCCCGACGCGCCGACGCCGAGCGCAACCGGTCGAAGATCATCGCGGTCGCCCGCGAGGCCTTCGCCGAACCCGGCGCCGCACCGTCGATGGCCGAGATCGCCCGACGTGCCGGCGTCGGCATGGCCACGCTCTACCGCAACTTCCCCGGCAGGCTCGAACTGGTCGAGGAACTCTTCCGGCACACCGTCGACGACATGTGCCGAGCCGCCGAATCCGTCAGCGGCGGCACGCCCGGCGAGGCCTTCTTCGCCTGGCTCATGCACTTCCACGCCATCGGCGCCCGCAAAGGCCCCCTCGCCTCCGTCCTCCTGTCCGAATCCGCCCGGGGCACCCCCATCCTCCGCGCCAGCCGCTCCCGCACCCTCGCGGCCGGCGAACCCCTCTTCCACGCCGCGCAACGCAGCGGAGAAGTACGCGACGACGTCTCCCTCGGACAGATCCTCGACGGCCTCGTCGCGCTCGCCGGCATCGACAACGACCCGGACTTCCCCGGCGCCCTGATCCGCGTCCTGCTCGACGGTCTGCGTCCGGATCCGCACGCCCCGGGCGGAGCGCCGACCGCCGGTGAGGGCACGGACGTCCCCACGACCACCGGAAGGAGCGGGTGACCGGCGTCCGTCTCCCCGTAAGCCTCCGCGCCCGCCCGCACCGCCGCAGGGTCCGCCGCGCCCTTCCGGGCAAGGCCGGCCAGGCGCCGCCGTCGGAAGCCCGGACGTCGAGGCGCGGGCCCGACAGTCCCGGCGGCCCGCACCCACGACCGGCGCGCTTCCACGACGGCGGCGGCAACGGGTTCCGGGACACCGCCGTCGATCCCGGCACCTGTCTGCGCGGTGACGTCCCCCACCTCGATGCCGACAGCCGCATGATCCTCGAAGCCCTCGGTTCGGGACTCACCGACGCATCGGCGGCCAAACGGCTCGGCGTCTCGCTGCGCACCTACCGGCGACGCGTGGCCGAGCTGATGGTCGAGCTCGAGGCCGACTCCCGATTCCAGGCCGGGCTGCGGGCGGGCGAGCCGGCGCTGTCCCGCTGAAGACCGTACTGGTCGCGTCCCTCCAGCGGTTCCCGCACCTGGGTGCCCCGGGCCGCGCGCCCCACCGTCACGTCAACCCGCTCGTCAGTCGGGCGCTTTCGGCTCTACCCTCGCGAGGACCGGGGACGACGGAGGGGCGGGCATGATCAGTCACGGCACGGTCAGGGCCGTCAACGGACTGACCAGGCGATGGGCCGCGGCCCTGCCCCACGACGGCACGGTGCTCGCCGCGGCCGGGGTGTGGCCGTTGCTCGGCCTCCTCGCCGACGGTGCCACGGGTCCCGCCCGGCGGGAACTCTCGGACGCACTCGGCGTCCCGGCGGACGACGCCGCGCCGGCGGCCCGGGAGCTGCTCCGCGAACTCGGGGCGATGCGCGGCCTGAGCACGGCCCTGGGACTGTGGACCCGCGGCACCCTGCCCGTCGAACCGGCCTGGCTGGACCGCCTGCCCGCCGACGCGCACGGGCGGCTCACCGGCGACCCCGCCGCCGACCGGTCGCACCTCGACGCCTGGGCGGCCGGGCGCACCCAGGGGCGGATCGGCACGATGCCGGTCACCGTGACCGGCGAGACCCTGCTGGTGCTGGCCAGTGCCCTGACCCTCCGCACCGACTGGATCCAGCCCTTCGCCCCGGGCGGCATGGAAGCCGAAACGGGGCCCTGGTACGGCAGGGAGCTCGCCGGCCTGCACCGCACCACCGGTCTGCTGAACCGGGTCGGCGTCGCGGACACGGCGGCCGGCCCCCTCACCGAACTTCAGGTCATCGGCACCCACGGCATCGACGTCCACCTGTACCTCGGAACACCCGAGGCGACCGCGGGCCGGGTCCTGGCCGCCGCCGTGGGCACCCTCCACGACCGCCGGACGGTGGTCCCCGGCGACCGCCTCCCCCAGGGCGCTCCGGGCCCCGGACTGTCCGTGGCCCGCGTGCCCAGCGTCGACGGCGAACCCGCGCTCCACGTGTCCACCGTGCCGTTCACCGTCGGAGCCCACCACGACCTGCTCGAGGATCCCGACCTGTTCGGCCTGCGCACGGCGACGGACACCTCGCGGGGCCACTTCCCCGGCATCAGCGCCGAGCCCCTCGCCGTCCAGGCCGCCGCGCAGGCGATGACGGCGACGTTCGGCCCACGCGGCTTCCGCTCCGCGGCCGTCACCGCCTTCGACATGACGGCCACCGGCGTCCCGCGCCACCCCTTCCGGGCCCGCGAGATCAGCGTCTGCTTCGACCGCCCCTTCGGGTTCCTCGCCCTGCACCGCACCTCCCGGCTCGTCCTCGACGCGGGCTGGGTCACCGACCCCGACCCCTTCGAGCCGTGACGGCGCCTGCGAGCGGGCGTCGGGGTCCGTACGGTCGACGCACGGAGCGGTCCAGCCGGGCACGCCCACTCGTCGTCGCGGAGCCGGCCGCCGACGCCGTCCCGCACGGCCGCGTGCCCGGTCGCTGCTTCCGGCCCGCCCCGCCCCCTTCGTGGTGCGGCTGTCGCGGACCGGGCTACTTCATGTGGGTGGCGAACCAGTCCAGCATCTCCCCGGGTTCGCGCTGGAAGTACAGGTAGCCGTCCCAGCGGGCGGTGGTTCCGTGGACCCAGACGAGTTTCTTGTCCTCGACCG
This sequence comes from Streptomyces sp. NPDC126497, assembly GCF_040302425.1. Lineage (NCBI taxonomy): Bacteria > Bacillati > Actinomycetota > Actinomycetes > Kitasatosporales > Streptomycetaceae > Streptomyces > Streptomyces sp. NPDC126497. The sequence goes on along the minus strand of NZ_JBEORT010000001.1, from coordinate 148,609 downwards.
GGATGTTGTCGAACATCGCCTGGACGTCGTCGGGGCGAGTCAACAGGTCGTCGTGGACCTGGTAGAGGAAGGTGGGGACGGTGACGCTCCTGGCGGCCTCGACCGGCGACATCTCGGAGAAGGGGAAGCCGACGATCAGACGGACCTTCTCCTCCAGCTCGGCGATGCGCTCGGGCAGTCCCAGCCTCTCCAGGGTGCGCTGCATGGTGACGCCGACCGACAGTGGCTGCGGGGAAACGACGCAGCGCACGCCTTCGAAGTGCTCGGGGTGCATCTGCATGGCGAACATGGTCGCGTTCGCGCCCTGGCAGCGGCTGAACAGGCCGATGGTCATGTCCTTGAGGTCTTCACGGGCGCGTACGTACTGCAGGGAGCCGACGACGTCGCGGGCTTCGAAGCGGCCGCCGCTGCCGATGCCGCCGTTGCCGGTCCCGCTGTGGCCGAGGTTGCGCATGTCGTAGGTGAGGACGTTGTATCCGGCCTCGTGCAGGATGCGGTAGTCGGGCACGAAGTCGACCTCGAAGTCGTTGCCGGTGCTCGCCCCGATCGACTTCCAGGGCTCCAGGTGGGCGGGGAGGCCGTAGCGGTTGAACCACAGGGGATGGTTGGCGATGATCAGCTTGTCCGATCCGTCGCGGGGGATGTACCAGGCCTCCAGCGGCACCCCGTCCATGGAGGGGAAGAACACCTCCTGGTAGGCCAGGCCGTAGTCGCCCGGGGTCTTGAGGATCGGCGAGCGCATGGGATGGCCGAAGCCCCGCGCGATGCCGTCCAGGATGCCCTGGATCTCCTCTTCGTCAGGGGCCTGCTGCTGAGGGATGGTGCTCATGTGCTCCTCCTTCATGTCGAACCCGCGGGTCGGGGGGACTCGCCGGCGGTGCGGCCGGGCACGGACAGTTGGGCCAGCCATTCACGCAACAGCGCGGTTTCCGAGGCGCGTAGCGTGCCGACGGGGCCGTGGGGCATCTCCGCCTCCAGTCGCGCGGCGGCCCGCACGAGCCGCGGCGTCACCGGAGGAGCCCCGGGGACGGTCGGCGGGCCGATGACGGCCGCGGTGACGGCGTCACGCACGAGGGCCGACAGGTGGTCGTCGGCCGCCGCCCGGGTGCGGATCAGGTGCAGGGTGACCCCCACCGCGGCCGAGGCCACCACGTCCGCGGCCGTCCCGGCCGGCATGCGCAGCCGTCCGGCTCCCTCCAGGTCGCGCATCATCGTCACGAGAACGGCGTGTGCGCGATCCGCCGGGGCCGTACGGCCGTCCATCGGGCGGCCGTACATGATGGTGTAGAGCGCGGGGTTGGTCACCCCGAACTCCACGTGCATGTCCCAGCCGCGAAGGAAGTCCTCGACCGGATCCCCGGTCGTCTCCAGGGCCTGCTTGCGGGCCAGGTAGCGGCTGAACCTGTCCGCCGCCACCTCTCGCAGCAGTCCGTCCTTGTCGCCGAAGTGGTGGTACAGGGTCGGCGCCGCGACGCCGGCCGCGTCGCACACCTCGCGGGTCGAGAACTCCCCGCTGGCCGAGGCCGCCAGGAGATCGGCGGCCGCGTCGATGATCAGCGCGCGGGTTCGCCGGGCCGATGAAGCTTCCTTCGTCATGTAGCGATGATACACAGAATTACCCAGGATGGTCGAGCGGCGCTTATCAACGCTATACGGACTCGGAGTCGCGGACCGAACACCCCGTCCGCATGCCCGTCGACCACGACGACCCGGCCGCGCCCGGCCGGACCCGGGGCGCGCCGGCGCGCCGGGGGGGGCGACCCGGGACATCGAGTGCGCCTCCTCGGCCTCCGCCGCGCTGGTGTACGGCTATGACGCCTCCGGCCCGGAGTCCGCCGCGCGCCGCCCGAGCCGGCCGGGAAGGCGACGACCCGTCACCCGGGGGTCAGGAGGCCCTGATCAGCTTCTTCACCTCGGGAGGGAGGCCGTCGCCGGAGTCGACGACGAAGAGGACGCCGTCGGGCGCGTCGTCCACCGCGATGGCGACGGCGGGGTCCACTCCCTCGACCGCGTAGGCGGTCGTCGATTCCGGCGACGCCGGGCCGTCCCCGTCGCCCGGCGCGTCGTCGCACGACGGGAGGACGGCCGGCCCCAGCTTCCCGCCGGTGGTGAACTCGGCACGGGGCACGTCCGCGTACACCCGCCCGCCGTACTCGACCCGGAACGCGCAGGACGCCCCGGCCCCGCCGCCACCCGGCGACGCGCATCCGGCGCACACCGCGACGGTCACCGCCACCCCCACGAGGGCGCTCCGCCCGGTCGACGTCATGATTCCCACCCGGTCACCTCCTCCCGGAGCCCCGGCTCCGGATCAGCGGACACCACGGAACGAGGACGGAGCGGACGCCGTGTTCGTTCGGACGGCCGCCGGTCTCCTCGTGGGTGACGTCGTGGTCGTGGGTGCCGGGCCGGACGGCCGGTCTCCTCGGGGCCGGGTCACCGGTCCCGCAGGAGGGAGCCGTCGGGCGGGCCCGGCCGGTGGGGGGCGGCGTCCTCGCGGCTCACCTCGTGGTGGCGGCCGTCGGGGCGGGGAAGGGGCTTGAGGGCGACCTCGACGCGGTGCGTGGAGTCATGGCTCACCGAGCCGCCCAGACGGGCCTCGACCACGCCCAGGCGCAGGCCCGCCCCGCCCTCGCCGGCCCGGTGGAACTGCACCGAGAACTCCAGGGTGACCTGCTCCACGTGGAACCGCCAGTCGCTCTCCGCGCCCTCGGCCTGGGCCCGGGCCAGCTCCGCGCGCACCGTGCCGATGGCCTCCGCCAGTCCGATCGGTTCCGCGTTCGTCATGTCAACACCCCGCCGTCCTCGGCTGATCGACCGGTTCGCCCCGCCCACAAGTCTAGGGACGCCCCACGCTTTGCACGTAATGTGGGACGACATGGGGGAACTGCGTGCGGACTGGAGGCTCAGACTGCGGCGCGGGGACGCGCACGGTCCCGTGTGCGGCGCCGGCGTGCTCGTCGACCAGGACACGGCGCTGACCTGCGCGCACGTGGTGCGCCGGCCGGACGCCGTGATGTGGCTGGAGTTCGCGGAGAACGGCGGGCTGGCACCGGTCGCCGCGCGGGTCGCGCCCGGCGGCTGGCTGGCGGAGGGCCCCGGCGGCGAGGACGTCGCCGTGCTGCGCCTGGACAGCCCCCGCCCGCAGGCGCGCCGCGCCCCGCTGGACACCCGGCTGTGGGGCGGCATGGAGGTGTACGCGACCGGTTACGCGGAGGGCTTCGACGACGGCATGAGCCTGTGGGGGCGGATCGGCGGCGCCAGCGGCGAGCGGGTGCAGCTCGACGCCGTCACCCGGTCGCAGGTGGTGCGCGCCGGATTCAGCGGCGCCGCCGTGTGCACCCGGCCCGCGGAGGACCGGCCCACCCGGGTGGTGGGGCTCGTCGTCAGCTGGCGCGGGGACCTGGGCGCGGCCCTGCCCGAGGACAACCGGCTCTCCTTCTCGTATCTGATCCCCGTCGGGCGCATCGCCGAACTCTCGCCCCACATCAAGGAGTTGACCAGTCCGGGGGCCTGGGACCACGGCTTCGAGGAGCGGCTCGACCGGTGGTTCGACGACCCGGACGAGGACCCGGTGAAGATCACCGTGGTGCCCCCGGGCAGCGGCAGGGACCGCTCGCTGCGCCAGCTGGCGCACCGCGCCCACGTCGTCCACCGCGGCGGCGCCAGCAGGCCCGACCTCATCGACCACGCGCTGGACCAGATGACCTTCCCGGCCGGCGAGTACCTGGCGTACTGGGACTGGCTGCGCGGCGCCAAGGCCCGGCCCCCGCGGGCGGCCGACCGTGCGCCGCTGCGGCCGGTCACGGTCCTCGTGGACGGCCTCGACGAGGAGCCCCGGCCGGGTCCCCTCGTCGAGATCCTCGCCCGATTACGGATGCTCGGCTTCCGGCTGCTGCTCGTCTTCCGCCACGAGGGCGGGCCCGGCTGGACCGCCTCCCGCGACCTGCTGCTGCGGCCCGCGCTCCTGCACCACGCGGACGTGCTGCTGGACCGGCTGCGGCACGCGGAGTTCAGCCGGGCGATCCGCCGCGACATCGTCGACAGCGCCTCCCTCGGCTCGGTGACCGAGACCGCCGACCGGCACCGCGCCACCCGCCTCCTGCTCGACGACGTGCGGGACCCTCAGCAGCAGCTCGCCCGGCTGCGCGCGCTGATCAGGACCCTGCGGGCCGACCTGAGCCGTTACGGGGACCGGTGAGGCGGCGCACCGCCCGGCCCGGGCGGGGGAGGAGGGCCGCGCGAGGATGACGACCTGCCCGCACCGGCGCTTCAGCGGAGCCCCCTGCGGCGGCGCCGTGCTGCCCACCGGCTACTGCGCCGCCTGCGGCCGCGCGGCGGACGGCCCCGGACTGCCCGACCTGCCCGGCGACCCCCGCGAGCTCGGCCCCCGCGAACTCCTCGCCCTCCCCGAGCGCGAGCCGCGCCCCGCCGGGGAACGCCTCGTCCGCCCCGAGGCGCCGCCGCGCATCCGCATGAGCTGCTCGTCCGCCGACTGCGGCATCACCTTCGCCCCGCCCTACACCGAGGGCCCGGTGCCCGTCGAGGGGTTCTGCCCGGCGTGCGGCGAACGCTACTCGTACCGGCCCGAGCTCGCCGAGGGCGACGTCCTGCGCGACCAGTACCGGATCATGGGACCCATCGCGCACGGCGGCCAGGGCTGGGTCTACCTCGCCGAGGACACCCACCTCGGCGACGTCGTCGCCGTCAAGGGACTGCTCAACCGGTACGAGCACGACGGCGCCCGCCTCGCCGACGTGGAACGCCGCAACCTCGTCGCCATCCGCCACCCCCGCATCGTCCAGATCCGCGACTTCGTCGCCCGCCGGGACGGCACCGGGGAGGTCACCGGCGGCTACATCGTCATGGACGACGTCGGCGACGGCACCCTCGCGAAGGTCACCGAGGAGGTCCGGCGCGGGGAGTCGGTCCTCGACATCGAGCACGTGGCGGCGTACGGCTGCCAGATCCTCGAGGCCTTCGTCCACCTGCACGCCGACGGCGAACGGGTCTTCGTGTACGGGGACATGAAGCCCTCCAACGTGGTGCACCACCGGGACGGCATCAAGGTCATCGACCTCGGCGGCATGCGCGAACAGGGCCAGAACCTGCCGCCCGCCCACGTCACGCCCGACTACATGGCGCCCGAGACCGGGACGTCGGCCGTGCCCACCGTCGCCCACGACCTGCACACCGTCGGCGTCACCCTGCGGGAACTCGCCCGCTGGGCCGTCACCGAGGTGCCCGGCCTCGGCACCGCCTCCTTCGACCGGGTCCTCGACCGTGCCGTGCGGACCGACCCGGGCCGCCGCTTCACCGACGCCCGCGAGATGGTCGGCCAACTGCGCGGCGCCCTGCGGGAGATCCGCGCGCTGCGCGGCAAGAGCGACCCGCCGGAGCCCTCCGACCACTTCCGGCCGTCCAACCGGCTGCCGGGCGCCCGGCTCGGCACGGTGCCGGACATCGGGCACTGGCTGGACCGGCCCCGCCGCGACCGGTACCAGCCGCCCGTGGCGCCGGTCCTCGACCTCGGCACGCCCACCCCCACCGAGATCGCCGCCTGCCTGCCGGTGCCCCGGCCGTACCCGGGCGACCCGCAGGCCACCCGGTTCCAGGTGAGCAGCGGCTACGACCCGGGCCGGCTCCTCAACCAGGAGGACGACAAGCCGCGCTCGGTGGAGATCCACCTGCACAACGTGCGCGTCCTGCTGGGCCGGAACACCCGCGACGACCTGCGGCGGGCCCAGGAGGAGCTGGACACGGCCGACTCCGTCCCGGGGCCGCCCGCGGTGCGCCGGTGGCGGCTGGAGTGGCACCGCGCCCTGGTCGCGCTGCGCAGCGCCGACCTCGACGACGACCCCCGGCAGGTCGCCGCGGCCCGGCGCCACTTCACCCGGGTCCACCTCGAACTGCCCGGCGAGTACGCCCCCAAACTGGCCCTCGCGCACTGCGCGGAGCGGCTCGGCGACGACACCGCCGGGCCCACGGCCGGGGAACTGTACGAGGCGGTGTTCGCCCGCAACCCCGCGCACGGCGGCGCCGCCCTCGGCCTGGCCCGGCTCGCGCTGCGGGCGCGCGACCGGCAGGCGGCGATCGACGTGCTGGGCCGGGTCCGGCAGGGCACGCTGGACCACACCGTCGCCCGGATCGCCGCCCTGCGCATCCGCGCCGCCCGGCTGCCCGGGGACGGTGACCCGCTGCCCCCGCCCGCCGAGGTCGACGCGGCCCTGGCCGAACTGCGCGGCCTGGTGGGCCGGCGTCCGGGCGACGGGGAGCCGGGCCTGTCGGAGGACGAGGCGCTGCGGCTGAGCACCGAGCTCCACGAGTGGAAACTGGACGCGGTGCACGGCCTCGGCGACCGCCCCGGCTCCCCGGGGAGCGGCGCCGGACGGCTCACCGCCCGCGCCCTGCGCCGTCTGAGCGCGCCGGAGCGCGCGTCGCGCGAGCGGCTGGAGTCGCTCTACCGGCGGCTGGCGGCGCGCCACCAGGAACCGGCCGCCCACGAGCACCTCGTGGACCTCATGCACGCGGTACGGCCGCAGACCGTGTTCTGACCTCACGAGGCGACCGAACGGGACGACCGAACGGGACGGCGCCCGGCGACGAAGGCGAAGGAGCGGTGACGTACGACATGAGCAGCCCCACCCGGCAGTCGCAGCCGGGCATCCGATTGCACGTCGACCTCGGCGACGATCCGCGTCCGCACCGCAGCGCGAAGATCGAGGCCCATCTGCGGGTCGACGTGTCCGCCGACGGCGCCCCCACCGACCTGCCCGCCGTCCAGCTCGCCGTGATCATCGCGGTGGACGTCGCCGAGTCCCACCGGGCGGCCGTCCGGCACGCCCTGCCGGCGGTGCTGCGCGCCCTGCCCGACCGCATCTCCTTCACCGTGCTCGGCAGCGGCCCCGAGCCGGTCCGCTGCTACCCCCGGGGCGACGACGAGTGGGCCGTCGCCGACCAGGACGCCAGGCGCCGGGCCGCCTTCGTCGCGGGCTCGCTCCCGCTGCACCGGGAGGGGCCGCGTCCCGCCGGGTACGCCGCCTGGGTGGCCGCGGCGCGCGCCCTGCTCACCGGCCGGCCGGTCTCCGTGCGCCATCTGGTGCTGATCACCGACGGCAGCAGCGCCTCCGCCGCCGATGACCGGCTGGAGGAGGAACTGGACGCCTGCGCCGGTCAGTTCACCTGTGACGTGTTCGCCGTGGGCGCGGACTGGACGCCCGACCCCCTGCTGGCCCTCGCCGAACGCCTGCACGGCACGGCGGAGTTCGTGGACGACGGGCTGGGCCGTGCGGTCACCGCCGCCCTCCAGCGGCTGCGCCGGGTGCACACCCCGCAGCTGCCGATCGAGGTGACCGTGCGGCCCTCCGTGCGGCAGGTCTCGCTCAGCGAGAAGGCGCCCCGGCCGCACCGCCTGGGCGGCCTGCCCCAGCCCGGCCGGCCGCACCGCTGGAGCTTCCCCACCTACCAGTGGGAGCAGGGACGACGCGACTACCTGCTCACCCTGGTCGCCGACTCCGACACCGACCCGCTGGAGACCGAGCTGCAGTTCGCCATGGTCTCCGTCGGCGACGTCCACGCGCCCGTCACCGCCCGCTGGCACCTTCCCGGGCAGTCCCCGCCGCACGCCCCGGCGGGCGCCGACAGCGTGCGCACCCTCAACGCCACCGCCCGGATGCGGAGCGCGCTGCGCCGGGGACTGGTCGCCCTCCGGGAGGGCCGGCGCGACGTCGCGGAGGAGTGCCTGGGGCAGGCCGCCCGGCTGGCCGTGCGGTTCGGCACGGACTGGGTGCTGGACGAGATCGGCGCGGTCGCCCGCATCGAGGACGCGGCCGAGGGGCGGGTCCGGCTGCGCGCCGTCGACGCCGGCACCCTCGGCCCGATGATCCTGCGCGCCGGGTCCCGTCCCGGCGGCCCCCCGGCCGATCCCGCCGGGATCCGGCCCGGTCCGCGCTGCGCCGGCTGCGGCACCCCGGCGGGGAGCGAGGCCCGCCACTGCATCGCGTGCGGAAAGAGGCTGCTGTGACGGCCGGGCGCACCGCCTCCCGGCGCCGGTACTCCCCCGCCGCGTTCTGGCGCCGGCGGCTGGGCCCCTGGCGGACCCGCCGGCTGCTGGAGGCGCACCTGGTGGTGCTGTTGCTGCTCACGGCCGTGGCGTCGGCCGCCCTGTTCCTCTCCGGACGCCAGGTCCAGCACGGCGCCGAGGCGCTCGCGTCCCGTGAGGCGCCGGCCGTGCAGGGGCTCGCCGCCGCCCGGCTCGCGGCCCTGCGCGCCGACGAGGAGGCCGGCCGCCTGCTGGAGAGGAAGCTCATCGGCGTCGCGGGCTCGGGCGAGGCCTACCGGTCCCAGCTCTCGGCCGCCGACCAGGGCCTGTCCCGGATCGCCGACCGCACGGACCAGGACCTCGGCACGGTCAAGGGCCTGCTCGCCACCTACAGCAACTCGCTCGGTCTCGGCACGTCCCTCTACCGCGACCAGCCCCTCATGCCGGAGCAGAAGCTCCAGGAGGCCCACTCGCTGCTCACCCGCGAGACGGTGGGGATCGCACCGCGTCTGAAGGCCCTGCAGCGGGCCCAGGTGGAGCACGCCGAGTCCACGGCCGCCATGGGGTGGTGGCAGCACGCCGGGTGGTGGGTCGTCGAGCTCTCCCTGGCGGCGGCGGCGCTGACCCTGCTCTCGGCGCTGTTCGTGCTGCGCGACCGCTGCGGCCGCGACTGGAACCCGTACCTGCTGGCGGCGTTCGTCCTCACCGCGCTGCTCGCGGTGGTGCCGCTGACGACGGCGTACTCCACCCAGGACGACGTCGACGCGACGCTCGGGGACCTGCGGCGGATCACCGCCGCGTCCTGGCAGCGGGACGTCCCGCCGGCCGTGGCGCAGCGGAAGGTCACGGAGATGTCGGAGAGGGTCCGGCGGCAGCCGGCCGGCGACGCGTGGACCGAGTCGGTGCACCGGGGCTCCCTCGTCGGCGGCCTGCTGGCCGTCGTCCTGCCCGCGCTGGGGCTCGGTCTGCGGCTCGACCACGACTACTGGAGGCGACGGTGACCCGGCGGTTCGCGATGCTGGTGTTCGGTGTGGTCATGCTGCTGCTCGTCGCCGGCGGCATGGTGGTGGTCTGGGCGCAGCACGACGACGAGGAGCCGGTGACCGTCCTCGGGACGTGGACGGCCGGGCAGGAGGAGCAGTTCGAGAGCGTGCTGCGGGAGTTCGGCGTCCCCTTCCGCTACCAGGGCACCGCGGCCCAGCGGGACGTGCTGCTCTCCAAGGTGCAGTCGGGCGACCCCCCGGACATCGTGATCATGCCGGGCCTCGGGGAACTCGCCGAGTACGCCGGCAGCGGCCTCCTGGAGCCGCTGGACGAGCTCTACGACCCGCGGGAGTACGGCGCCCCCTGGATGCCGTCCGGCACGTCCTCCGGGCACGTGTACTGGGTCCCGGTCAAGGCGGACCTGAAGAGCATCGTCTGGTACCGCGAGGGCGAGCAGCCGGGCACGTCACCGGCCCCGCTGGGGCGCTGGTGCGTCGGCATGGGGGACGACGGCGCCTCCGGCTGGCCCGGCACCGACTGGATCGAGGACCTCGTGCTGCAGCGGGAGGGTCCGGAGGTCTACGAGAAGTGGGCGCTGGGCGCCGGCGGGACGCGATGGTGGCGGAGCGCTCCGGTGCGCTCCGCCTGGAAGGCCTGGGACCGCCTGCTGCGACAGGACCGGGCCGCGGCCGGACGGGCGCTGCTCACCGACCACCGCGGCCATCCGAAGGGCAGCGGACTGCTCTTCAGCGACCCCGACCGCCCCGAGGAACCCGCCGGGTGCGCCCTGGAGCACCAGGGCTCCTTCGCGCTCTCCTTCTACGGGGCCGACGCGCGGCACGCGCGCCTGACGGACTCCGCCCCGCTCCTGCCCGACGGCGGCGACCGGGTCCGGGCGCACGAGGTGACCGGCGACTTCGCGGCCCTGTTCAGCGACCGCCCCGAGGCCAGGGAGCTGATCGGGAGGCTGGCGTCGAAGGAGGGCCAGGAGAAATGGGCCGAACGGGCGGGCGTCTTCTCGGCGAACCGCCGGGTGACGCCACCGGACGACGCGGTCAGGGGCGGGATCGCCCGGCGGCTCCGTCAGGGGCCCCGCTGCCTGGACGCCTCGGACGTCATGGCGCCCGCCGTGCGGGGCGCCTTCTACGAGGCCGTGCTGCTGACCATCGCCAGGGCCGCCTCCGGCCGGGACCCCGGCCTCGGGGAACTCCTCGAGGACGTGCAGCAGGTGCAGGACGCGCAGCCCGCGCCGGCGGCCGGCGGCGGAGCGGCTCCGAAGACGGTGTGCAGCACGCGGTGAGCGACGGGCGCCGCCCGTCGCGCGGGGCACGACGGCCCCGGCGCCGCGGCCTCCGGTTCGGCGCCGGGGCATGGGGGCCGTCCGCGGGGGCATCCGGTAGGGCACCCACGTCCCCGGGAGGTCATTGTGGTCATCGTCGGTGTTGTCGCCCTGTGCGTCGTCCTCGCCGTCCTGGCGTTCCTCGTGCCCCGGCTGTCCCGGGGGCCCGAGCGCGGCACCCAGCGCGTGCTGGGCGTCGGCTCCCGCGCCGGCGGCAAGGCGCCCGGGCCCCTGGGCCGGCTGTTCAGCAAGCCGTTCCGCAGCAGTTCCAAGGCCGTGGGCCGCAGCGGGTCCGCCGGACGCCGCACGCGTGGCCGGCTGCCCTTCTGAGGTCCGTCCGGCCGGCTCCCCGCGGCCGCCCCGGGATCGGGTGGCCCGCCCCCGCGGACCCGGGGGCGGGCCACCCGATCCGCGTGCCGCGTACAACCGTTCGGGGTGCTGAGCGGTCTTCCCGGTGACCACACCGGTCGTGTTCACGAGGAGACCGTCATTTCCGCCATACGCAAGACCTTCACCGCCGCCGCCGTCGCCACCGCCGTCCTGGCCGGGTCCGCCGCCTGCGGCACCGTGGAGAACCTGTCCGCCGGTCAGAAGCTCGACCGGGCCTTCGAGAAGCTCGGCGAGGAGCGCTCGCTCTCCTTCGAGCTGGACCTGGACACCGACGCCGCGACGCTGAAGGCACTGGACGCCGGGGCGGCGCCCGAGGACGCGATGCCCGACGAGGTCGCCGAACTGCTCGGCGACGCGCGGCTCTCCCTCTCCGTGCGGTCCGAGAAGCCGCTCGGCCGGTCCGGTGAGAAGGACCTCAGCGGCATGGCGATGAAGCTCAGCGGCCCGGACGGCGGACTGTTCGAGTACCGGATGGTCGGCGACCACACCTACCTGCGCGCCGACCTGGAGGCGGTCGGGCGGATGGGCGGCGCCCCCATGCCGTCGGCCGACGAACTGCCCGACAGCGCGGGCGCGTTCAAGAAGCTCCTGGCCGGTGAGTGGATCAAGGTCGAGACGAAGGACCTGGAGGAGGCCGGCGAGCAGGCGTCCGGCGCCGGGGGCGGGGAGCCCTCGGCGGAGCCCACGCTCGACGCCAGGACGCGGAAGAAGCTCACCGGGGCGCTGCGGCGGATCATCGTCCGGGAGGTCGACTTCACCACCTCCGAGGGGTCGGACGGCACCGAGCACATCAAGGCCACGGCGCCCTTCCGCACCCTGATGACCGAGCTGTTCGACGAGATCGGCCCGCTGGCCGGGAAGTCGCCGGTGGGCTCCGGGATGCCGACGGCCGAGGACTTCGAGGACGCGCCGAACGAGAAGGTCACGGCCGACTTCACGCTGAAGGACGGCGAGCTGACCGAGGTCTCCGTGGACCTCGCCAAGCTGGCGGAGAAGCCGGAGGTGAAGAAGTTCGCGCTGGTGCTGCGCCTGGGCGGGGGCGAGAAGGCCACGGCCCCGGCGAACGCCACCGAGGTGCGCGTCGACGAGCTCATGGGAGGCTTCCTCGGCGGCTTCGCGGCGAGCGAGCTCGGCGAGGAGGACTTCCCGGAGGGCGTCGAGGGCTGACCCCACCGGTGCCGGCGGTCCCGGCCGCCGGCACCGGCCGTCCGGCGGGGGAAAAGAGGGTGCGGGCCGGCTCCGTCCGTGTCAGGCTCCGGCGATGCATCGTGAACGGATCTCCCGGCTCGCCCACGCCGATCACCCGATCGCGGCCCCGCTCGACGACGACTCGGTGCGGCGGCTGCTGGACCACGGCGTCCCGCGCGAGGACGCGCGGGTGCTCGACCTCGGCTGCGGCGGCGGGGAGTGGCTGCTGCGCGCCCTGGCCCGGTATCCGCGCCTGCGGGCCGAGGGCGTCGACGTCTCCGCGGGCTCGCTGGAACACGCCCGGGAGGCGGCGCGCGTGCGCGGGGTCCGGGAACGCCTGGTGCTGCACCACGGGGACGCCCGGGACTTCGCCGCCTCCCACGCCTTCGACCTGGTGATCAGCGTCGGGGCCACGCACGCCTTCGGCGGTCTGCCCGCCACCCTCGCGGCGGCCCGCGCACACCTGGCTCCCGGCGGACGCGTCCTGATCGGCGACGGGTTCTGGGCACGGGAGCCCTCCCCGGAGGCCGTCGAGCTGCTCGGCGGCCTCCATGACCTGCCGGCCACGGTGGACCGCGTCGTCGCCGACGGATGGACCCCGGTCCACGGGCACATCAGCTCGCGCCGGGAGCTCGACGACTACGAATGGGCGTGGACGGGGTCGCTGGCCTCCTGGGCCCTGGACCACCCGGACGATCCGGACGGCGCGCAGGCCCTGGCGGCGGCCTCCGCCCACCGCGACGGCTGGCTGCGCGCCTACCGGGACGTCTTCGGCTTCGTCTGCCTGGTGCTGCGCCCCACGTCCGGCCGCACCGGACCGCGCGCGACGCCGTGAGCCGGCGCGGGACCCGGCGGGCCCGCCCTCTTCCCCGGTGGCGGCGTCACCGGCCGGTGACCGTGTCCCAGTGGGCCGTGCGGTCGCACCAGCGGTCCAGGAGGGTCCGGTCGTGGCCCACGGCCAGCAGGCCCGCGCCGGTCGAGGCCCGGTAGTCCTCGACGACCCCGACCAGCGCGGCCGTGGTCGAGGCGTCCAGCATCGCGGTCATCTCGTCGCAGATCAGCCAGCGGGGGCGCAGCACCAGGGCCCGGGCCAGGCAGGCGCGCTGGAGCTGGCCGTCGCTGACCTCGTGGGGGCGGCGGGTGAGCAGGTCGGGGGTCAGGCCGACGGTGTCGGCGAGTTCGGCGACCCGGCCGGGGACGGCCGCACGGCGGCCCGTGGCGCGCAGGGGTTCCGCGATCAGGTCGGTGAGGCGCAGGCGCGGGTCGGCGGAGAGGCGGGGCTGCTGGAAGACGACGCCGACGGCGGTGCGCAGCTCCCGCGGGGCGCGGTGGCGCCAGCGGTGCACGGGGGTGCCGTCGAGGACGACGTCCCCGCGGTCCGGGCGGTGGAGGAGGGCGGCGACCCTCGCCAGGGTGGACTTGCCGCAGCCGCTGGGGCCGAGCAGGCCGACGGACTCCCCGGGGGAGACGGTGAGGGTCGCGTCCCGGACGACGGGGGTGCGACGCTCGTATCCGGCGGTGATGGCGCGCAGTTCAAGCACGGACGTCCTCCGGGGCGGGTGCCGGGACCGGGTGGTGGCAGGCGATCGACCCGGTGAAGGACGGCAGCGCGGCGCACGCGTCGGTGACCCGGTCGCAGCGGGCGGCGAAGGCGCAGCCGTCGGGGAGGTCGCCCAGTTCGGGGGGCAGGCCGGGGATGGGGGTGAAGGCCCGGTCGGGGAGGGCGTCCAGAAGGCCCCGGCTGTAGGGGTGGCGGGGGCCGGGGGCACCGAAGAAGGCCGTGGCGTCGGCGAGTTCGACGATGCGGCCCGCGTACATGACCGCCACCCGGTCGGCGACGCGTTCCGCCGCCGCGAGGTCGTGGGTGATCATCAGCAGCGCCCGGCCGCCGTCGGCGTCGACGTGGCGGCGCAGTTCGTCGACGGTGCGGTCCACCAGGTCGCGGTCGAGCCCGGTGGTGGGTTCGTCGGCGAGCAGCAGGGGTGCGTCGCCGATCAGGGCGAGGGCGGTGGCGGCGCGCTGGGCGAGGCCGCCGGAGAGCTCGTGGGGGTACCGGTCGAGGTGGTCCGGCGGGAACCCGGCGCGCTTTGCGGCCCGTTCGGCGGCGGCGCGCAGGGCGGCGCGGCCCCGGACGCCGGTGAGCTGGGCGACCGTCTCCTCCGTCTGGGAGCGGATGGTGCGCACCGGGGTGAGGTGCGCGGCCGGGCTCTGCGGGACGAGGCCGATGCGCCGGCCCCGTATCGTGCGGGCGAGGGTGCGCTCGTCGGCGGTCAGCAGGTCCAGGTCGCCGAGGAACGCGCCGCCCGCGGTCCGCGCGTTGGCGGGGAGCAGGCCGAGGAGGGCGGAGGCGAGGACGGACTTGCCGCAGCCGCTCTCGCCGATCAGGGCGAGGCACTCGCCGGGCGCCACGTCGAAGCGGGCGTCGGTGACGGCGGCGATCCGACGGCCGCCCGGCAGCAGGAAGCGCACGGACAGGCCGCGCACCGACAGCACGGGGGATCGCTCGGTCACAGCATGAGCTCCGATCGGCGGCGGGGGTTGATCCGCTCCCGCCAGGCTCCGGCGAGGCCGGCGACGGCGAGCGTGGGGATGATCAGGAACAGGCCGGGGAAGAGGGTCGGCCACCACTGCCCGGCGAGCAGGGAGCCGCGGGCGCCCTGGACGAGGGTGCCGAGGCTGGCCGTGTGGGTGGGCAGGCCGAGGCCGAGGAAGGACAGGGCCGACTCGTGCCACATGGCGTGCGGGACCATCAGGACGGCGGCGAGGCCGGCCTGGGGCAGCACGCCGGGCAGCAGGTGCCGGACGAGGACCCGCCGGCGGGAGGCGCCGCCGGAGACGGCCGCGTCGATGTAGGGGCGGGAGCGCAGCGAGAGGACCTCGGCGCGCACGATGCGGGCGGTGGACAGCCAGTGGGTGAGGCCGACGGAGACCACCACCGGCCAGACGCCCGGCCGGAACATGGCGACGATGAAGACGCCGAGCAGCAGGTGCGGCACGGAGGAGAAGGTGTCGACCAGGCGCATGACCGCGCGGTCGGTCCAGCCGCCGAGCGCGCCGGCGACGGCGCCGACGGCGGTGCCGATCACGGTGGCGGCGAGCGCGGCCACCACGCCCACGAGCAGGGAGACCCGCAGCCCGTAGACGCAGCGCAGCAGCAGGTCGCGGCCCACGTCGTCGGTGCCGAAGGGGTGGGACCAGGACGGCGGCAGGAGTTTGGCGGCGAGGTCGACGGCCTGCTGGTCGAGCCGGACCAGCGGCGGTACGAGGAGCACCGCGAGGACCGTCACGGCGACCAGGGCGGCGGAGACGCGCAGGCGCAGGGTGTGGGTGGAGCGGCGGGCGGCGCCGTGCGCGCGCCACGCCGTCGTCGCCGCGACGGCGGTGGGGTCGGCCATGGGGTCACATCTCCTTCAGCTTCACCCTCGGGTCGATCAGCCCGTAGAGCAGGTCGGCGAGGAGGTTTCCGGCGAGGACGGCGGCGGTGGCGAGGGTGGTCAGCGCGGCCAGCAGCGGGAAGTCGACGGAGGTGGCCGCCTCCACGGTGGCCGCGGCGATGCCCGGCCAGCTGAACACGGTCTCCACCAGCAGGGCGCCGGTGATGAGTTCGGGGACGCGGGAGCCGATCAGGGTGAGCACGGGCAGCAGTCCGGAGCGCAGGGCGTGGCCGAGCAGGACGGTGCGCTCGCTCAGGCCGCGGGCCCTGGCGCCGCGCACGGGGTCCTCCGCCAGGGCGTCGCCGACGCCCTGGCGGACGTAGAGCGTGAACCAGGGCAGCTGGGAGACGGCGAGGACGCCGGCGGGCAGCACCAGGTGGCCGGTGACCTGGCCGAAGGTGACCCGGTCGCTGCCGGTGTCGGTGAGGCCGCCGGCCGGCAGGACGTCCAGGTGGAGGGCGAACAGCCAGACGGCGAGCAGGGCGGTCCAGAAGACCGGGGCGGCCTCCAGGGCGTACGCGAGGGAGGTGACCGTGCGGTCGAGGAGCGAGCCGGGGCGGCGGGCGGCGAGGACGCCGAGGACGGTGCCGAGCAGGACGGCGACGGCGAACGCGACGGCGCACAGCAGGACCGACCAGACCAGGCGTTCGCCGATCACCTCGGCCACGGGCTGGCGCATCACGGTGGACTGCCCGAGGTCGCCGCCGAGCGCGGAGGTCAGCCAGTCCCACCAGCGGGCGGTGAAGGGCCGGTCCACGCCGAGGTTCTCCCGCAGCCGGTCCAGGGTCTCCTGGTCGGCGCCGAGCGCGGCGGTGCCGGCGTACGCCTTGACGGGGTCGAAGGGGGAGGCGGCGGCGACGGCGAACACGCCGAAGGTGACGACGAGCAGCACGGGCACGGCGGACAGGGCCCGCCGTGCCGTGAGCCGGGTCATCTCTCCCCAGGGGAGCGCGGTCATGCGTCGGGCCGCCAGTCCTCGACGTTCCACCAGGGGCCGCTGGCGAAGCCGTGCTCGTGCGGTTCGACCTGGGTGGTGAGGTCCTTCCAGCGGTCGGCGAGGACGTACATGTGGTCGATGTGGGTGAGGAAGGTGTAGCCGGGGTTCTTCACCAGTTCGCGCTGGAGGGTGTCGTAGGCGGCCCTGCGGTCCTCGGGGTCCCGGCCGCGGCGGCCGGTGTCGAGGGCCTCGTCGACGGCCGGGTTGTCGTACCGGGCCATGTTGTTGAAGCCGTCGCCGGCGAGCGAGGAGTGCAGCAGGGTGTAGAGGCCGAAGTCGGGGTCGCCGGTGCTGCCGAAGCCGGCGAGGACGGCGTCGTGCTTCATCCGGGGTTCGATGACCTCCCAGGTGGCGCTCTCGACCCTGACGTCGATGCCGGCCTTCTTGGCGTCGGAGGCGTAGGCGAGGGCGTGGTCCTGGCGGACCTTGTCGCCGGAGGGGTAGTAGAGGGTGAAGCGGGCGGGGCGGCCGTCCTTGGCGCGGATGCCGTCCTCGCCGGCCTTCCAGCCGGCCTCGTCGAGGACGGCCCCGGCCTCGTCGAGGTCCCGGGAGCGTTCGACGTCCTTCGCGAACCAGGGGTCGTCGACGGGCAGCGGGCCGTAGGCGGGGCGGCCGGCGCCGTCGAGGATCTTGTCGACCATGGCCTCGCGGTCCACGGCGAGGTCCAGGGCGCGGCGGATCGCGGTGTCGCCGGTGACGGGATTGCCGGTGGGGAGGCTCACGGCGCGGAAGTCGTACGACGTCGCCCGGTAGGTCTTCCTGCCGTCGTCGTCCTTGAAGGTGGCGGCGAGGTTGGGCGGGAGGGTCGCGCCGTCGAGGTCGCCGGAGCGCAGCCGGGTGGCGCGGACGTCGTCGTCGGCGATGATCGCCATGGTGAGCTTCCTCACCTTCGGGGCGCCGCCCCAGTAGTGCGGATTGGCCTCGAAGGTGAGCTTCTCGCCCTTGCTCCAGCCGGTGAGGACGTACGGTCCGGTGCCGATCGGCTTCGTGTTGAAGGAGCCGGTGTTGGGGTCCTGTCCGCCCGCGACGTGCTCGGGGACGACGGGCAGCACCGTGCGGGCGGCGAAGGCCGCGTAGGGGTGGTCGAGGGTGAAGACGACCTTGTCGTCGCCGACCGCCTCGACCTCCTTGATCGCGGCCAGTTCGCTCCTGGCGGTGTTGTTGGTCCCGTCGTCCAGCACGGTCTCGTACGTGAAGACCACGTCGTCGGCGGTCAGCGGCTCGCCGTCGCTGAACTTCACGCCCTCGCGCAGGGTGTACGTGTAGGTGCGGCCGCCGTCGGTCACCTCGGGGAGCGCCTTCGCCAGGGCGGGCTTCAGCTCCATGTCGGCGTCGCGGGCGAGGAGTCCGTCGAAGATCTTGGAGTTGCCGTCCTTGCCGTAGCCGAGCAGGGGGCTGAGGGTGTCCGGTTCGGACGGGACCCCGATCACGACGGAGTCGGCGGACGCCCCGCCGTCCGCGCCGCCGCCGGGCGCCGAGCAGGCGGCGACCGCACCGGCCATCGCGGCCGCGGCGGCGGCGCTCCGTATACGTCGGGTCGTCATCGAACCTCACACCCCTACTGCCTGGAAACCTTTGTTGCATATTAATTGCAACAAGAGGTCGTCCAGGACAGCGGCCCCCCGCTCCCCCGCCCTCGCGGGCGGCGGGAGGGCGAAGGGCCGGGCCGTCCGTGTCAGACGAGAGGGGTGTGGTCGAGGCGGGGGAAGTAGTCCTCGCGGGTGCCGGTGCGGCGGACGTCCCAGGTGGCGCAGTGCAGGGAGCCGCCGTACTCGAAGACGTGCCGGAAGGGCACCGTGAACACCTCGAAGCCCCGGTCGGCCAGCAGATCCTGGAGGGGCTTCTCGTTCTCCTCGCAGACGACCTTGGTCGGGGAGATGCTGAGCACGTTCATGGACAGCCACTTGGAGGACTGGCAGTACTGCGGCATCTCCTCGTTGGTCAGCACCGGCTGCGGGGCCTCGAGCAGTTCCCAGTCGTTGGCGAGGAACATCTTCTCCTCGCCCTCCTTCAGCGGGCGTTCGGGGTTGGTGAGGATCAGGCCGGGACGCAGCGGCACGAAGGTGCAGTCGATGTGGGAGGGGAAGAAGTCCAGCGGGAAGTGCACGGTGTGGACGCGGAAGCCGCGTGGCTCCAGGTGCTGCCTGAGCCAGCGGATGCCCGCCCGGTTGGTGGTCATCGACTCCTGGACGAGGACGTCCCGGCCGAGCCGGCTCATGTCGGCGGCGTCGAAGACGATCTCGTCCTGGGTGACGCAGAACTCGAAGGCGTGCATGCGCTCGTGCCGCTGCTCCAGCGGCCACTCCCAGAAGTCCTCGCGGTACATGCCGTCCGCCATCGAGGGCTTGGGGGCGGCGGTCCACGTCACGCGCGGGTCGGCGTTCCAGTACTCGTAGACCAGTTTGCGGTACGGCTGGTACTCGAAGTAGCGGGCCCGGCGCGACATGGTGGCCTCGACGATCTCGTTGCCCAGGGTGATCATCACGTCGCGCGGGCAGACCGAGCAGTACTGGTTCTCGACCTCGAAGTCGGGAGTGGCCAGCGGGCGGGAGAAGTCGTGCGGGGCGGGACGGCGGACCGTGACGCCCTGGGACTCCAGAAGGCGGACGAGTCCCTCGAGCTCCTCGTTGGCGAGGTCGATCGCCTCCTTGGACTTCGGGCCGGTCGGGAAGGGCGTGCCGGGGGCGCTGCGGACGGCGGGCCGGCTGCCCGGCTCGGTGGGCTCGAAGCAGGCGTTGTCGGCCGAGCCGACGACCATCTCCTCGAGGGGGTCCCATTCGTTCCAGGAGTTGACGACCACGGAGTCGTTCTGCATGGGTGCGGTCACCTGTCTGTGAGGGCGGGGCGGGGCGGGGTGCGCGCCGGCGGGACGGGTCACGCGTCGGCGAGGCTCGCCGGGCGCATGTCGGTCCAGTTCTGCTCGATGTGGTCCAGGCAGGTCCGCCGGTCGCTGTCGGCGAGGACGACGTCCCAGCCGGGCGGCACCAGGGCGAAGGCGGGCCAGAGGCAGTGCTGGCGTTCGCCGTTGACGAGCACGTGGAAGGTGCCGTTCTCGTCGTCGAAGGGGTTGGTCATGTCGTTCTCCCGGTGGGTGCGGTCTCGGCGTCGTCCCGTCGTGCGGCGAGCGCGACGGCGAGGGCTCTGGGTGTGCGGTGGCGGAAGACGGCCGAGACGTCGAGGGCGACGTCCAGTTCGGCCTCGATGCGGCCGACCAGGCGCAGCGCGGTCAGTGAGTCGCAGCCGAGGGCGAACACGTCGTCGTCGGCGCCGACGGCCGTGCGCCCCAGGACGTCGGCCGCCAGTTCGCACAGGCGCCGGCCGTCGGCGTCCGGCGAGGCGGCGGACGGGGCGTGGTGGCGCAGGAAGCGTCCGGTCGGGGCGGTGAGCGCCGGCGCCAGGGTGGTCAGCAGCTCGTGCATCCGGGAGACGACCCGCTCACCGGTCCCCTCGTCGAGGAGGTCGGCGCGGTGGCCGATCTCCAGCCGGAGCCGGCTGCCGGGCGCGACCATGAGCTTCAGCGGGTAGTGGTAGGGGTCGTGGCCCGCCAGCCCGACCAGGCGCAGACCGCCCTCGGGGGTCGGGAGGCCCTGGGCCAGGGGGAAGTTCTCGAAGACCACGCAGCTGTCGAACAGCGGGCCCCGTCCCACGGCCCGCTGCACCTCGGCCAGGGCGAGGTGGTGGTGGGGCAGCAGCACCGCCTGCTCGCCCTGCATGCGGCGCAACAGGTCCGCCACCGGCTCGTCGGCGTCCAGGCGCACCCGGACCGGCACGGTGTTGACGAACATCCCGACGGTCTCGGCGACGTCCGGCAGATCGGCCTCCCGCCCCGAGACCACGGCGCCGAAGAGCAGGTCCCGCTGCCCGGTCAGGTCGTGCAGGCACAGCGCCCACGCCGCGCGGACCAGGGTGTTGAGCGTGACGCCGTGACCGCGGACCGCGTCGAGCAGGGCGGCGGTCTCCGCCTCGGGGAGCTCGACGGCGAGGGTCTTCGGCAGGACCCGCACGCGGGCGGTGTCGCGGCCCGGGCTCACCAGGGTGGGCCCGGGCAGGCCGGACAGGGCCGCGCTCCAGGCGGCGCGCGCCTCGTCCCGGTCCTGCGCGGCGAGCCACTCCAGGTGATCGCGGCAGCGGCCGGTGGCGGCCGGGCTCCCGGCGTCGCCGTCGCCGTCGAAGAGTGCCAGGAGGTCCCGCAGCAGCAGGGACGTGGACCAGCCGTCGGCGAGCAGGTGGTGCGTGCTCAGCACCAGTTCGTGCCGGTCCCCGGCGAGCGCGAGCACGGTGCAGCGCATCAGTGGCGGCACGGCGGGGTCGAAGCGGCGGTGCCGGTCGGCGGCCAGGAGCGCGGCACGGCGGGCGTCCTGCTCCGGACCGTCCAGCCCGGTCAGGTCGTGGACCTGCCAGGGCATCCGGACGTGTTCCGCCACGGCCTGCACCGGCTCGCCCGAACGCCGCTGGAGGAAGGCGGCGCGGAGCACCGGGTGACGGCGCAGCAGGGCGTCGCAGGCCCGCCGGAACCGTTCGACGTCCAGCGGGCCCTCGGTCTCCATCGCGATCTGCACGGTGTAGACGTCGAGGTCCCCGCCGGCGTAGCGGGCGTGGAAGAGCAGCCCCTCCTGGGTGGGTGTCATCGGCAGCAGCTGCTCGACGGGACGGCCGATGCGGGCGGCCAGCCGGGACCGTTCGGCGGCCTCGTCCTGTGCGACGCGGGCCGGGCGCGCGGTGGCGTGGACGACGAGGGCGCGCAGCGCCGCGAACCACAGGTCGGCCAGTTCCGCCGCCTCGGAGTCGGTCAGGAGGCGCCGGGCCCACCGCCAGTGGGCGACGAGCCGGGGCCCGTCCGGACCTTCCTCGACCGCGGCGTCGACCTCGACGACGTGGGTCAGCGGCATCCGCGGGTCGGCACCGAGCGGCAGCACGCCGGACTCGGGAGCGACGTTCCAGTCCTCGTCCCCGGACGCCGAACCGTTCTGCCGGCCGAGGTAGTTGAAGCACAGCTGGGGTGGGGTGAGGCCGGCCAGGTCTGCCGCCGTGCCGCGATTGAGGTGGCGCAGCAGGCCGTAGCCGAGGCCGTTGCGCGGCACCCGGCCGAGCTGGGCCGTGACCCGGCGCACGGCCTCGCCGAGGCGGTCGTCGGACGCCGGGTCGGCGCCGTCGGGGCTCCACCCGGGGACCTGCGGGTCGAGGCGGACCGGGTACAGGGAGGTGAGCCAGCCGACGGTTTCCGACAGGTCGGCCTCGTGCTCGAGCGGCTCGCGGCCGTGGCCCTCGACGTCGATCACGACGGAGGTGCCGCCGGCCTCCGGGCCCCGCCGGGCGGTCGCCGCGAGGGCGAGGGCGGTGAGCAGCACCTCGTGCGTACGGGCGCCGAACGCGGTGGGCACCGTGGCGAGGAGCTTGCCGGTCAGGTCCTCGGGCAGGGTGCGGCGCAGCTCGCCGGCGGTGGCCTGGATGTCCCGGGAGGGCGACAGCGGCGCGTCGGTGAGGACCGGTCCGCCGGCCTCCAGGGTCCGCCGCCAATGAGGGAGTTCGGCGAGGACGTCGTCCGTGTGCGCCGCCCGGTGCAGGGCACCGCTCCACTCGGCGAGCGGCAGCGGCACGGGGTCGAGCCGCACGGTGGCTCCGGACGTGGCGGCGCGCCAGGCGGTGTGGAGGTCCATGAGCACGACGTGCCAGGACACCGCGTCGACGGCGAGGTGGTGGACGGTGACGAGCAGGCGTCCCTGACGGGTGTCCCCCGCGTCGAACCAGGTGACCCGCAGCATGGCGCCGTCGCGCGGGGCGAGGGCGTCGGCGTCCTCCGCGGCGCAGGCGGCGATCCGGTCGCGCAGTTCCTCGTCGTCGGCGGTCCGGGCGGTGACGTCGACCCGCCGCACGGTGCCCGGGGGCGCGGTGCCCGGGGCGGGGTCCACGGCGAGGGACCCGTCCTCGCGCAGCCGTCCGCGCAGTGCCTGGTGGCGGGCCAGGACGGCGTCCACGGCGGTGCGCAGCCGGTCGACGCCGAGGGCGGGCGGCACGCGCAGCAGGGTGGACTGGTGGAAGGCGTCGTAACCGCCGCCGTGCGCCTGCAGGCGTCGCATGAGGGGCGTGGCGGGGACGACGGTGACGGCGTCGGGCCGCGGGCCGACGGGGGCCGGGGCGGTGGACGCCGGAGTGGTGGACACCGGGGCGGTGGACACCGGGTCGTCGACGACCGGGGCGGGCCGCGGGCCGGCGGCCCCGGCCCCCGGGCCGGTCCGCGTCGGCACGGACTGCGCCAGGGAGGCGGCCAGCGCGGCGGACGTACGGTGCGTGAACACCTGCTTCGGCGTCAGCCGCACCCCCGCCTCGCGCGCCCGCGCCACCAACTGGATCACCGTGATCGAATCACCGCCGAGACCGAAGAAGTCCTCCTCGGCCCCCACCGCCTCCAGCCCCAGCACCTGACCGAACAGCCCCGCCAGCAACGACGCGGCGCCACCGTCCGGCCCGGGGACCGGAGCGGCCCCCGGGCCGGTCCGCGTCGGCACGGACTCCCCGGGCCGCTCGGGCCTGCGGGCGTGCTCGGGTGCGGGCAGCGCGGCGCGGTCGACCTTGCCGTTGGGGGTGAGCGGGAGCTCGGTCAGCGGGACGAAGGCCGAGGGCACCATGTAGGCGGGCAGCAGTCCGGCGACGCGGTCCGCCAGGCCGGAGAGGCCGCTCCCGGAGCCGGGCACCACGTACGCCACCAGGCGGGGGGTGCCGCGCCGGTCCTCGCGCACGGCCGCGGCCACCCGGGCGACCGCGGGGTCGGTGCCGATCACGGCCTCGACCTCGCCGAGCTCGACGCGGTGACCGCGGAGCTTCACCTGGTCGTCGGTGCGCCCGCCGTAGACCAGGACGCCGTCGGGCCGCCACCACACGAGGTCGCCGGTGCGGTACATCCGGGCGCCCGGCGCACCGAACGGATCGGCGACGAAGCGGGCCGCGGTGAGACCGGGGCGGCGGGCGTAGCCCCGGGCCAGGACGTCGCCCCCGATGTACAGCTCGCCGGGGACGCCCGGCGGTACCGGGCGCAGCCAGGGATCGAGGACGTGGAGCCGCGCGGCGGGCACGGGGCCGCCGATGGGCACGGCGCCCCGGGGCAGCGGATCGCCGGGTTCCAGGCGGTACTCCGTGCAGCCGACGGTCGCCTCGGTGGGGCCGTACTCGTTGACGACCGTCACGTCGGGGTGGTCCGCACGCCACTGGGCGAGCGACTCGCCGGTCAGCTGCTCGCCGCCGAGGACCAGCTGCCCGGTGGGCGAGTACCAGTCGGAGGAGGCCGTGAGCACCGGCAGGTGGCTGGGGGTGGCCTTGACGAACGCGGGCGGCCGGATCCCGGCGCCGGCCGGGGCGTCGACGCCGTCCAGGTCCACGACGTGGACCAGGCCGCCCGCGGTCAGGGGGCCGAGCATGCCGGTGACGGTGAGGTCGAACGACGGCGGCGAGTGCACCAGCGCCCGGTCGGCCAGCCCGGGGTAGGCGGCGCGGGCGAAGGCGAGGTAGCCGTCGACCGTGCGGTGCTCGACGACCACGCCCTTGGGGCGGCCGGTCGAGCCGGAGGTGTAGATCACGTACGCGGTGTCCCCGGGCCGCACCTCGGCGTCCGGGGCGGGCCCGTCGAACGCCGCCAGGGCCGCCCGTACGGCCGGGTCGCCGAGCGGGACGGGCGCCGGGCGGCCGGCGAGGGCGGGGTGGCCGGCGTCGGCGCAGACCACGGCGGCGGGTGCGGAGTCGTCGAGCAGGAAGGCGATGCGCTCCGCGGGGTGGCCGGGGTCGACCGGCACGTACCCGGCGCCGGCCTTCAGCACGGCGAGCAGGGCCACGACCAGATCGGTGCCGCGCGGCAGGACGACGGCCACCAGGTCGCCGCGGGCGACGCCCCGTTCGGTCAGGAGCCGGGCCAGCCGGCCGGCGGCGTCCTCCAGCTCGCGGTACGTGAGCGTGCGCTCGGCGTCGGCCACGGCCGGGGCGTCGGGGGTGGCGCGCGCCTGCTCCGCGAACCGCCGGGTCAGCGGAACCGGTTCGGGGAGCGCTCCGGAGCCGCGGCCCCACTCGTCCAGCACCTTCCGGCGCTCCTCGGCGGTCAGCAGGGGCAGCCGGGCGACGGGCGCCGTGGGGTCCTGCGCGAAGCCGTCGAGCAGCAGCCGCAGGCGGGAGCCGATCAGCTCCATGCGGTCGGCGTCGAACAGGTCCCTGCGGTAGCTGATGTGGAGGCTCAGCCGAGGGCCGGCGAGGGCGACGACGCTCAGCGGGTAGTGCGTCGCACCGGTGATCTCCTGCCCGCCGGGAGCTTCGGCGGCCCCGGCGTCCCCGGTCTCCTCCTCGGCCCGCAGCAGGGGGGCGATGCGCAGGCCGGGGACGGCGTCGCGCAGGGCGTCCCAGCCCAGGGGCGCGTCCCCGAAGCTGGTCGCGGTGTCGAACAGCGGCCCGTGGCCGGCCAGGCGCCGCACGTCGGTCAGACCGAGGTGCTGGTGCGGGGCGAGGGCGAGCTGCTCGTCCTGGATCCGCGCGAAGAGCACGGCCGTCGGTTCCGCGGGGTCGATCCGCACGCGCACGGGGACGGTGTTCATCAGCAGACCCACGATCCGGCCGGCCCCGGGGAGGTCGGCCGGGCGGCCGTGCACGGTCTGCCCGAACACCACGTCGTCGCACCCGGTGAGCATCGCCAGCAGCAGCGCCCAGGTGCCCTGGACGACCGAGTTGAGGGTGAGGCCGTGCCGGCGCGCGGCCCGCTCCAGCACGCGGCTGGTGTCCTCGGGCAGGGTGACGCGGACCAGTCCGGGCAGTGTCCCGCCGCCGGCCTCGGCGGCGCCCGGCGCGACGAGCGTCGGCCGGGCCAGTCCGGCCAGCGCCTCGCCCCAGGCCCGTTCGGCGGCGGCCCGGTCCCGCCGGGACAGCCAGCGCAGGTAGTCGGTGAGGGGAGCGGGAGGGGCGCCGGTGACGGTACCGCCGCCCGCGGCGTGGTGGTGGTACCGGGTGAACAGGTCCTCCAGCACCAGGGGCACCGACCAGCCGTCGAGCAGGATGTGGTGGTACGTCAGCACGAACGCGTGCCGGTCCGCGGCGAGCCGGACGAGCGCGAACCGGATCAGCGGCGGGTCCGCCGGGTCGAAGCGCCGGCGCCGCTCCTCCTCCAGGAAGGCGACCAGCTTCTCGACGCGGACGGGTTCCTCCTCGTCCGCGAGGTCCAGCGCGGTCCAGGACGTGGTCGCGGTACGGCGGATCAGCTGCACGGGCTGCCCGCCGGCGCGCTCGCGGAAACCGGCCCGCAGCGCGGTGTGCCGGGCGAGCGTGTCCGTACAGGCGGCTCTGAGCGCGTCGGCGTCGAGCCGGCCGGTCAGTTCGAAGGGCGCCTGGACGGTGTAGACGTCCGCGCCCTCGGGGTCGTACAGGGCGTGGAAGAGCATGCCCTCCTGCAACGGGGTGAGGGGCAGCGCGGCCTCGATCGGTGACGGGGCGGTGCTCTGCGGCGCCGGCTGCGAGGGCCGACGGTCCTGCGGGGCGACGTTGGTCTTCACTGTGAGGTCTTCCCGGAAGCGGTCGGCGGCGCGTACGACGACGCGCTCGCCCGGGCGGGGTCCGGCCGGTGGGTCAGGAGCGGGGAGCCGGCCGGGCGAGCGGGGCGAGAGCCCGCACGAGGGCGTCGAGCATGTCCCCTGCGTGGGTGAACGGACAGTCGTGGCCGCCGGGCAGCATCCGCAGGACGAACCCGTCGTCGGCGCAGTCCCGCCAGCCCTCCAGCTGGTGCGGGCCCACCAGCGTGTCGTCGGCGCCGCCGAACACGTGCAGGGGGCAGCCGACGGGCGCAGGACCGGGGGCCGCGTACGCCTCGGCCAGCGCCAGGTCGCGGCGGACCGTGCGCACGGCGTACCGCAGGTACGCGGGATAGCGGCGCAGTTCGGGCGGGAAGCCGCCGAACCCCTCCAGCCAGCTGAGCAGGCCCTCGTCGTCGTGGCCGGTGACCCGCCGGAGCACCCGGGCGTGCGGGGCGCGGGAGGCGGAGACGAGCAGCGCGGCGGGCGGGGTGAGGCCACGGCGGCGGATGCGGACGGCGAGCTCGTAGCCGATCAGGGCGCCGAAGCTGTGGCCGAAGAGGGCGTACGGCGCCCGGAGTTCCCCGGCTATGCCGTCGAGCACGGCGTCGGCGAGCTCCTCCAGGGTGCCGGGCCCCGGCTCGGCGCTGCGGACGCCCCGGCCGGGCAGTTCCACCGTGGCCAGTTCGATGCCCGGCGGCGGGGTGAGCCGCCAGGGCGCGAACGACGCGGCGCTTCCGCCCGCCTGCGGCAGGCAGATCAGCCTCAGACGGGCGTCGGGTGCCGCCACCCGGCCGACGATCCACGGACTGTCCACACCGCGCGTCGGGGTGTGCGCACGGTGGGAGGGTCGTGCGGCGGCGTCGGTTCGCATCCCGCTCCTTCGTCGGCCGGTCGTTCTCCGGGTGGTGGTCCGCAGGGACGATGGTGGGCGGCCGGCGGCGACGGGGCCAGGCACACCGACCGGCAACACCTCTGCCGCCCAGTTGCCCGGCACCTGCCTGGCCTGCGGGAACGCCCGGTGGCGAGGATCGGCGGAACAGTCCTGCTCTTGCTCCCCGAGGGGATCTCCTTCACGATGACCGCCCTTCCTGACGAGGCAGCCGACCCGACGTTCTTCACCCTGGAATCCGTCAAGGCGGAGCTGATGGAGGTGGAGAGCCTCACCCGGGCCTGCCTGAACTGGGACTACGGCAAGCGCGACAGCCGTGTGTGGAGCCTGTACGAGAAGAACAAGGCCTCCCAGTGGAACGCCACCACCGACATCGACTGGGACCACGACGTCCGTTTCGGTTCGGAACTGCCGGAGGAGAACGGCGCGAGACTGGCGTCGTTCGTGGTCGGCGAGGGCAGCCCGGTGCCCCGGGAACTGCTCACCCGGTTCCGGTGGGAGTACCAGGCGTGGATGTGCAGCCAGTTCCTCCACGGGGAACAGGGCGCGCTGGTGACGACGGCCCGGCTCGTCGAGACCGTGCCCGACATGGACGCGAAGACCTACGCCGCCTCCCAGGTCGCCGACGAGGCGCGGCACGTGGAGGCGTTCGCCCGCTACGTCGACGAGAAGCTGGGTGTGGTGTACCCGGTCAACCCGGGCCTGGGGACGCTGCTGCACGACGTGCTGTCGGAGTCGCGCTGGGACATCGTCTACCTCGGCATGCAGGTGGTCATGGAGGGCCTGGCCATCACCGGGCTGCGGCTGGCCAGCAGCGGCTTCGGCGACCCGCTGATCCGGCAGATCACGCGGATGGTGGCGAGCGACGAGGCCCGGCACATCGCCTTCGGCGTCACCGCGCTCACCGGCATGTACCAGCAGGTGACCTCGGCGGAGCTGCGCGAGCGGGAGGACTTCCTGCTGGAGGCGATCCGGTTGATGTCGCGCCGGTTCATGCTGCGGGAGCTCTGGGAGCGCATGGACCTGGACGTGGAGCTGGGCGTGCGGTTCGCGCGCACCAACCCGATGATGGCCACGTACCGGCAGCTGCTGTTCCAGCAGGTCATCCACGTGCTGCGGCAGCTGGGCATGCTGTCGCAGAAGGTGCGGGAACTCCTGATCGCGGAGAACCTGGTGCGGGCGGAGACGATGGCCGCGGTCCGCTGAGCCGCCGGCCACCGCGCGACGCCATCGGACGTGTTCCGCGGCCCTGCGCCCCACCGGGAACCCGCGGGCCCGCGCACGCCGTGACGGCGGACCGGCCGTCACGCACGGAGCCCGGCCGCGCCACGGGGGCCGGGCGGGTCCCGCGACCGCACGGGCCCGCCGCCGGCCCCCACCCGACGCCTCCGCCCGTCAGTCGTCCCCGGCCGTCAGCGGCCGGGCCGTGTCCTCGTACGCCCCGCCGCACAGCGCCTTCCAGATCACCCGGCGCCTGGGCTTGCCGCTGGAGGTGACCGCGATGCCGCCGCGCGGGACCTCGACGGCGAGGAGTTCGGCGTCGCCCAGCCACGTGGACAACACCTCGTGGGCGGTGCGCCGCCAGCCGTCCCGGACACCCGCGAAGACGGCCACGCCGGTCGGCGTGCCGTCGCGGACGCCGAGCAGCACCGCGACCCGGCGCTCGGGGATGCCGCGCTGGTGCAGCAGCGTCTCCAGGCTCTCGGCGAACACCATCTTGCCGCTGACCTTCAGCCCGTCGCCGAGCCGGCCGATCACGAACAGCTGCCCGTCGCGCAGGAATCCCGCGTCGCCGGTCCGCAGCCGGTCGCCGATGCTGGTGCCGGAGGCGGTGCCGGCGTCGCCGACGTAGCCGTCGGCGATGGACACGCCGCCCACCACGATCTCGCCGACCTGCCCGTCCGGCAGCGCGTCCCCGCTTTCGGAGACGACGGTCACCGTACGGCCCTCGAGCGGCCGGCCGCAGCCGACCACCGCCGTGCCGGCGAGGGAGCCCGCGTCGCCCTCGTCCGGCTCGCGCGTCGACCAGCCCTCGCCGGGGGCCAGCCCGGTCACGGCGAGGGTCGCCTCCGCGCTGCCGTAGGCGGGCAGCAGGGCGCCGCGGTCGAGGCCGTGCGGACCGAGCAGGGCGTGGACGTCGTCCAGCACCTCCGGGTCGACGCGTTCGGCGCCGATGATGACGCAGCGCAGCGAGTCGAACCGCAGGCCCTCGAGGTCGGCCGGGCGGACGCGGCGCAGGATGTAGGAGAGGCCGAAGTTGGGCATGGCCGTCATCGCGATCCGCCGCTCGCTGATCCGCCGCAGGTAGCGCTGCGGCGAGCGGATGAAGTCGTCCGGCTGGAGCATGTGCCCGTCGAAACCGGTGACGACGACGTTGAGCAGGAAGCCGACCAGGCCCATGTCGTGGTGGACCGGCAGCCAGCTGATCGCCGGGAGCTCCGGGGCGCAGCCCAGCCAGCCGCGCATCCCCGTGAGGTTGGTGCGCAGGGCCTCCGCGGAGATCCGCACGCCCCGGGAGAAGCCGCTGGAGCCCGAGGTGAACTGCACCAGCGCGGTCTCCGGCAGGGGCAGCGGGCCGTCCAGCGGCGGTACCCCGGCCACGAGTTCGTCGAAGACCACCGGTTCCGTCAGGTCGGTCACGGCGGCGATCTTGCGGACGCGTTCCTGCGACTCCTCGTCGCAGACGGTGATCCGGGGCCGCACGGTGGTGAACAGGTGGGCGGCGTGCCGCTCGTAGTCGTCGGCCCGCTGGAAGGCGAACGGCGGGGCGATGGTGCAGGGCGTGGCGCCCGCGGCCAGTGCGCCGAAGAAGGTCGCGACGAAGCCGGGACCGGAGCGCTGCACCAGCGCCACCACGTCGCCCTTCCCGACACCCCGCGCCCGCAGGGCCCCGGCGGCGCGCAGCACCAGTTCCCGCAGATCGCGGTAGGACCGGAAGTCCCAGCCGTCGCCGCGGTTCGCGTAGTACAGGCCGCGTTCGGCGGACGCGTCGTCCAGCCAGTCGAGCAGACCTCGGTCCCCGATTCCCAACGTGCTCGTCCTCTCCGGGATGTGGTGCCGACACGGGATGCCCGCGGCACGGCCGGCCCGCACGCGGGCGCCGCGTGCGGTGACCGCCAGCCTCAAGGCTCCCGGAGGGCGGCGCCAGGCAGGGGCCCGGTAACTCATCCGGAGCGAGCGGCAGTTACACCAGCAACAGCGGTTGCCGGTCGGTTGCCTGGCGACCGGCGGACGGCCCGTGCAGCATCGAGCGGGGTGCCGCCCCACCCCGCGCCGCGGACGAGACGGGCGCTCGCGCGGGGACGCCGCACCGTCCACCGGCATCCTCCGGAAGGCCCGGGAGACCGCGGGCGGCGCCCGACGGTCTCCCGGAAGTCCACGAGAGCGGTGACGAACCAGATGACACCACGCGACGGCGCCCTGCCCGCCGACCCCGGCCTGCTCCCGCTCACCGCGGCCCAGTCGGGGGTCTTCCACGCCCAGGGCCTCGACCCCGGCAATCCGGCCTACAACACCGTGGCCGTCATGGAGGTCCGCGGGCCGCTGGAGGGGGACCTGCTGCGACGCGCCGTCCGCCGGTCGGAGGCGGAGAGCGGCACCTTCGACGTGGAGTTCGTGGAGCGGCCGGACGGCGTGTTCCAGCGTCCGGTGGCGCCGGGCTGCTCCACCTGGCGTGAGCTCGACCTCACCGGTGAGCCGGACCCGTTCGCCGCGGCGCGGGCCCTGGTGGACGGCGACCGGTCCACCGCACTGGACCTGACGCGGGACGCCCTGTCCGCCCACGTGCTGATGCGGGTGGGCCCCGACCACCACCTGTGGTACCAGCGCAGCCACCACGTCCTGTCCGACGCGTTCGGGTCGGTGCTGCACTCGCGCCGCATCGCCACGCACTACGAGGCGCTGGCCACGGGCACGGACCCGGCCGGCGAGCCGCTGGACACGCTGCGGGCGCTGCTCGCGGAGGAGGCGGACTACCGCGCCTCACCGGAGTACACGGCCGACCGGCGGTACTGGAACGACGCGTTCGCCGACCGTCCCGAGACCGTGAGCCTCGCCCCCGGAGTACCCACGGGCGCCGCGCCCGGCGCCCTGTCCGCCTCGGCGGAGCTGTCCCCGGCCGAGCTGGCGGCGCTGCACGCGGCCGGCCGGGCGGCCCGCGCGCCGTGGACGGTGGCGCTGCTGTCGGCGGTCGCCGCCTACCTCCACGGGATGACGGGGGCCGAGGACCTGACGATCGGCGTGCCGGTCACCGCGCGGCTGGGCGCCCGGTCGCGCAACGCGCCCGGGATGCTGTCGAACACGCTGCCGCTGCGTCTGGGCGTCCGCCCGGCCGAGAGCCGCACCGCCCTGGTCCGGCAGGTCGCCCGCCGGCTCGGCGAGCTGCTGACCCACCAGCGCTACCCCTACGACGAGCTGCGGCGCGACCTGAGACTGCTGGGCAGCGGGGAGCAGTTGTACGGCGTGCTCGTCAACATCATGCCGGCCGGCTCGGAGACGGCCTTCACCGGACGCGAGGCGAAGCTGACCACGCTGTCCGGCGGACCGGTGACCGACCTGAACATCACCTGCCACCCGCACCCGGACGGCACCGGTGCCCGGGTGTCCTTCGAGGCGAACCCCGACCGCTACTCCCCCGCCGAACTGGACCTGCACCGGGTCCGCTTCACCGCGTTCCTGTCCCGGTTCCTGGCCGCCCCGCAGGACCTCCCGCAGGCCCGGACCGAGGTGCCGACCGCGGCCGAGCGCGCCACGGTGCTCGCGGTGGGGGAAGGGGCCCGGGGCGTGCCGCCGCGCACCTTCCCGGAGCTGTTCGAGGAGCAGGTCCGCCGCGACCCGCGCGCCCTCGCGGTCCTCTCCCCCGACGGCTCCCTGGACTACGCCGGGCTCAACGCCCGCGCCAACCGGCTGGCCCGGGCGCTGACGGCCCGCGGCGCGGGGCCCGAGGACCTGGTGGCGGTCGCCGTGCCGCGCGGCGCCGACGCCCTGACCGCCGTGGTGGCGGTGCTGAAGTCGGGCGCGGCCTATCTGCCGGTCGACCTCGGCTACCCGCGGGCCCGGCTGACCGCGATGCTCGACGACACCCGGCCCCTGCTGGTACTGACCACCCGCGCGGCGGACGACCCGACGCTCGCGCCCGGGGTGCCCCGGCTGTACGTGGACGACGGGGCCGTCGCCGGTCCGCCGGACGCCGACCCGGCCGCCGCCGACCCGACCGACGCGGACCGCCGTGCGCCGCTCGCCCCCGGGCACCCGGCGTACGTCATCTACACCTCGGGCTCGACCGGCCGTCCCAAGGGCGTCGTGGTCACCCACACCGGCCTGGCCTCCCTGGTCCGGCACCAACGGGACCGGCTGCGCCTGCGGCCGGGCACCCGGGTGCTCCAGTTCGCCTCGCCGAGCTTCGACGCCTCGGTGTGGGAGCTGACGACGGCCCTGCTGACCGGAGCCGCCGCCGTGGTCGCGCCGGACGAGCGGCTCGTGCCCGGGCCCCCGCTGGCGGCCCTGGTGGCCGAGCTGGGCGTGACCTGCCTGCTGCTGGCCCCGTCCGTGCTGGCGGTGCTGCCGGCGGACGCACTGCCCGAGGGGACCGACCTGGTGGTGGGCGCCGAGGCGTGCTCCCCGGAGCTGGTGGCCCGCTGGTCGCCCGGCCGGCACATGGTCAACGCCTACGGCCCCACCGAGTCGACGGTCATCGCCACCCAGACGGGCCGGCTCTCCGGCCGGACCGTGCCGCCGATGGGCCGCCCGGTGCCCGGCACCCGGGTCCGGCTGCTCGACGCGGCGCTGCGGCCGGTGCCGCCGGGGGTCCCCGGCGAGGTGTACCTGAGCGGTGACGGCCTCGCCCGCGGCTACCTGGCGCGCCCCGGCACGACGGCGGAGCGTTTCGTCGCCGACCCGTTCGGGCCGCCCGGCACCCGCATGTACCGCACCGGCGACCTGGCCCGCTGGGCGGCCGACGGCGAGCTGGTCCACCTGGGCCGCGCCGACAGCCAGGTGAAGGTGCGCGGCTTCCGCATCGAGCCCGGCGAGGTGGAGGGCGTGCTCACCGGGGCGCCGGGCGTCGGCGGGGCCGTGGTCGTCGCCCGCGAGACCGGACCGGGCGTACGCCAGCTGGTGGCGTACGTGGTGCCGGCGGCCGGTGCCCGGACACGGCCGGAGCCGGTGGCCGTGCGCGCCCACGCCGGGGAGCGGCTGCCCGCGTACATGGTCCCGGCGGCGGTGACGGTGCTGGACGCCTTCCCGCGCACGCCCGGCGGCAAGGTCGACGTCAAGGCGCTGCCCGAGCCGCGGTTCGAGGCGGCGAGCGCCTACCGGCCGCCGGCCACGGAACGGGAGCGGATCCTGCACGACGTGTTCGCCGAGGTCCTGGGCCGGGAGCGGATCGGCGTCGACGACAGCTTCTTCGACCTCGGCGGCGACTCGGTCACCGCCACCCGCCTGGCGGCCCGGGCCCACCGGGCGGGCCTGACCCTCACCGCCAGGGACATCTTCGGCCACAAGACCATCGCGCGGCTCGCCGAGGTGGCCCGGGACACCGGTCCCGGGACCGCGGCGCCGCGCACCGAGAGCCTGGTGCGGCTCGACGCGGACGAACTCGACGAGCTCGAAGCCCAGTGGGGGACGACACTGTGAAGCAGACTTCCTTGGAAGCGGTGCTGCCGCTGACCCCGTTGCAGCAGGGCATGCTCTTCCACGCCCTGTTCGACGAGGGGGACGGCCCGGCGCCCTCGGTCGACTTCTACACCGTGCAGACGCCCCTGGAGCTGACCGGCGCGCTCGACACCGCGGCGCTGCGTCGCTCCACCGCGGCCGTGACCGGCCGGCACGCGAGCCTGCGGGCGGGGTTCCTGCGGCGCCGCTCGGGCGAGGCCGTACAGGCCGTCGCGCGATCCGTGGAACCGGCGTGGGAGGAGGTCGACCTCTCCGGCTTCGGCGCGGACGAACAGCGGCTGCGGCTGGCGCGGCTGCTGGCGGACGACCGGGCGCGGCGCTTCGACATGGCCCGGCCGCCGCTGCTGCGCTTCACCCTCGTCCGGCTCGCCGCCGAGCGCCACGTCCTGCTGCTGACGCACCACCACATCCTGCTGGACGGGTGGTCGCTGCCGCTGCTGCTGGCCGACCTGTTCCGGATCTACCGGGACGGCGGCTCGGACGAGGCGCTGGAGCCCGCGGTGCCGTTCGGGGACTACCTCGGCTGGCTCGCGG
Source organism: Streptomyces sp. NPDC126497 (assembly GCF_040302425.1). Classification (NCBI taxonomy): domain Bacteria; kingdom Bacillati; phylum Actinomycetota; class Actinomycetes; order Kitasatosporales; family Streptomycetaceae; genus Streptomyces; species Streptomyces sp. NPDC126497. Next base: position 114,605 of record NZ_JBEORT010000001.1, on the reverse strand, counting down.
CACAGGACCGCGAGGAGGCCGAGCAGGCGTGGCGGTCGGCGCTGGCCGGGCTGGACGGGCCGACGCTGGTCGCGGGCCCGTCCGGGCACGGCGGGCCGGTGCGGGCCCAACGGCGCGCCGTCGCGGAGCTGTCCCCGGCGGACACGGCACGGCTCGCGGAGACCGCGCGCTCGCGCGGACTCACCCTCAACACCGTCGTGCAGGGCGCCTGGGCGCTGCTGCTGTCGGTGCTGACGGGCAGCAGGGACGTGGTCCACGGCAGTACGGTCGCCGGCCGCCCGCCCGAACTGCCGGGCGGCGAGCGGATGGTGGGCCTGACCATGAACACGGTGCCCGCACGGGTGCGGATCGACCCGGCCGAGCCGGTGGCCGCGCTGCTCGCCCGTCTCCAGGACGAGCAGACGGCGCTGACCCGGCACGAGTACCTGGGCCTGGCCGACATCCACCGCGCGGCGGGCGTGACGGAACTGTTCGACACCACCGTCGCCTTCGAGAACGTGCCCGTCGACAGCGCCGTCCGCGGCGCCGAGGTGCCCGGCCTCGAGGTGACACTGCTGCGTGACGTCGTCGACGACGCGTTCGAGGGCACCCACTACCCGCTGAGCCTCGCCGCGCACCCCGGTGAGGGGCTGCGGCTGGAGCTCAACCACCGTGAGGACGTGTACTCCGCGGACGCCGCCTCCGGGCTGCTGGACCGGCTGTGCGGGCTGCTGCGCGACATCGCCGCGGACCCCGCTCTCCCGGCCGGGCGGCTGCCGTCGTGCCTCCCGGCCGAGCGCGAGGAGCTGCTGCGCACGTGCTCCGGACGGACCGTCGCCCACCCGGGGCGGACGCTGCCCGAGGTGTTCGAGGAGCAGGTCGGGGCCACCCCGGACGCGGTGGCCGTCGGTGACGGCGCCACCAGCCTGACCTTCGCCGCCCTCAACGCCCGGGCCAACCGGCTGGCCCGGCTGCTGGTCGCCGAGGGAGCGGGCCCCGGTCTGCTGGTCGGCGTGGCGCTGCCGCGCACCGTGGACGCGGTGGTGGCGATCCTGGCGGTGCTGAAGTCGGGCGCCGGCTACCTGCCGGTCGACACCGGTCACCCGGCCGAGCGGATCGCGGCGGTCTGCGCGGAGGTCCGGCCGGTGCTGGTCCTGACCGACGCGGCGACCGCGCCGGACGTACCCGGCCGGACGCTGCGCGTCGACCGGGCCGTGCTGCCCGAGGACGCCTCGGACCTCACGGACGCCGACCGCACGGGGCCGCTGCGGCCGGGGCACCTGGCGTACGTGATCCACACCTCGGGCTCGACCGGCCGGCCCAAGGGGGTCGCGGTCGAGCACCGCAACCTGGTCAACATGTTCCACAGCCACCGGGCCAACTTCTTCGAACCGGAGCGGCGGCGTGCCGGGGGCCGGACGCTGCGCGCGGCCCTGACCAACCCCCTCGGCTTCGACGCCTCCTGGAGCCAGCTGCTGTGGATGGTCGGCGGCCACGAGCTGCTGCTGGTCGACGACGACGACCGCAAGGACGCCGTGGCCCTGGCCGCGCTCACGGCCCGCGCGGCCGTCGACGTCGTCGACACCACGCCGTCGGTCGCCCGCCAGCTGCTCGCGGCCGGCATGTTCGAAGCGTCCGGACGGGGGCACCGGGTGCGCGTCCTGGCCCTCGGCGGCGAGGAGGTCGGCGCCGACCTGTGGGAGGCGCTGCACGCGGTGGCGGACCTGTCGGTGTACAACCTGTACGGCCCCGCCGAGTGCACCGTGGACGCCATGCTGTGGCACGGCGGCGCCGCGGCCGGCCCGGCCATCGGCACCCCGGCCGACAACACGCGCGTCTACCTCCTGGACGCCTTCCTGCGTCCGGTCCCGGACGGGGTGGTCGGCGAGCTCTACATCGCCGGCGACGGGGTGGCCCGCGGCTACCTGGGCCGCCCGGCGGCGACCGCCGAGCGCTTCGTCGCCGACGTCCTCGGAGAGCCGGGGGCGCGCATGTACCGCACCGGTGACCTGGGGCTGCGCCGCCCGGACGGGGTGGTGGAGTACCGCGGCCGGTCCGACTTCCAGGTGAAGATCCGCGGGTACCGTGTCGAGCTCGGCGAGGTCGAGGCCGCCCTCGCCGCCGACGCGTCGGTGGACCGGGCGGTGGCGTCGGTCTCGGAGGACGCGGCCGGTGTGCGGCGGATCGTGGGCTACGTGCGTCCCGCGACCGGCGCCCGGGTGCGTCCCGACGCGCTGCGCGCGGCCGTCGCGGAGCGGCTGCCCGCGTACATGGTCCCGGCGCTGGTCATGGCCGTCGAGGCCTTCCCGCTCACGCCCAACGGCAAGGTGGACCGGCGGGCGCTGCCCGAGCCGCGGTTCGAGGCGGCGAGCGCCTACCGGCCGCCGGCCACGGAGCGGGAACGGGTCCTGCACGACGTGTTCGCCGAGGTCCTGGGCCGGGAACGGGTGGGCGTCGACGACAGCTTCTTCGACCTCGGCGGCGACTCCATCACCGCCATGCGGCTCGCCGCCCGCGCGCACCGGGCCGGGCTCGCGGTCAACGCCCGGGACGTGTTCGTCCACAAGACCGTGGCCGGCCTCGCCGCGGCGGCCGGGGAGACCGGCCCCGGGCCGGAGGCGCCGGCCGTTCCGGCCGGGCCGCCGATCACCCTGACCGAGGCCGAGCTGGCCGAACTGGGGACGTCGGGGCGGCCCCACGCCGAGGTGCTGCCGCCGACACCGCTGCAGCAGGGCATGCACTTCCACGCGATGCTGGCCGCGGACGGCGTCGACGTCTACACCGCCCAGGCCCCCGTACGGCTCACCGGCACCCTCTCCCCGGCGGTGCTGCGCGCGGCCTGCGACGCGGTCCTGGCCCGGCACACCGCGCTGCGGGTCTCCTTCCGGCTGCTCGGCCCGGGCCGCCTGGTGCAGCTGGTGCACGAGGACGTCCGCACGCCCTGGCGCGAGGTCGACCTGGGCGGAGCGGACGGGGAGGAGCGGCGGGCCCGGGTCGCCGAGCTGCTGGCCGACGAGCGGACGCGCCGCTTCGACCTGGCCGAGCCCCCGCTGCTGCGGGTCACGCTGGTCCGGTTCGCGGACGACGACCACCTGCTGGTGGTGTCGCACCACCACGCGCTGCTCGACGGCTGGTCCCTGCCCCTGTTCTTCCGCGACCTGTTCGCCGCCTACGCCCGCGGCGGTGCCCACCCGGCGCCGGCGCCGGCGCAGTTCACCGACTTCGTGCGCTGGCTCGGCGGGCAGGACGGCGACGCGGCGGTCCGGGCCTGGGGCGAGGCGCTGGCGGGGTTCGACGAGCCCACGCTGGTGGCCCCGGACGCGGAGGCCGCCACGGCAGGCGTGCCGCACCTGGTGACGCACACCGTCGACGCGGAACGCACCGCCGCGCTCCTCGCCGGCGTCCGCGGCGCGGGACTGACCCTCAACACCCTGGTCCAGGGTGCCTGGGCGGTCGTCCTGGGCCGGCTGCTGGGCCGCGACGACGTCGTGTTCGGTGCCACCACCGCCGCCCGCCCGGCGGACCTGCCCGGCTCCGAGGACATCGTGGGCCTGCTGATGAACACCGTCCCGGTGCGCGTCCGCCTCGACGCGGCCCGGCCGTTCGGCGCGCTGCTGGCCGCCCTCCAGGAGGAGCAGGCCGGACTGCGGCCCTACCAGCATCTCGGGCTGACCGAGGTGCAGCGGTCCCTCGGGGCGGGCGAACTCTTCGACACCGTACTGGACTTCGCGAGCGCGCCGTTCGACGGCGAGGCCGTCCGGCAGCAGGTTCCGGGGCTGCGCATGACGGTGGACGAGGAGCCCGTGCCGGGCGCCTCGCACTACCCGCTGAACCTGGTGGTGGTGCCCGGTGAGCGGCTGAGCCTCGAACTCAGTTACCGTGCCGACCTGTTCACCGCCGAGGAGAGCGCCGCCCTGCTCACCCGGGTCCGGGCGGTCCTGGACGGTTTCCTGACCGACCCGTCGGCCCCGCTGGGCCGGCTGGACCTGCTCACGGCCGAGGAGCGGACCGCGCTGCGCGCCGCCGCGCGGGGGCCCGTCCCCCCGGGACCGGACACCTTCCCGGCGCTGTTCGAGGAGCGGGTACGGGAGCGGCCCGACGCCGTCGCCGTCGTCGACGGGGACCACGCCCTGTCGTACGGCGAGCTGAACGAGCGGGCCAACCGGCTGGCGCGGGAGCTGGTGGCCGAGGGCATCGGCCCGGAGGACGTGGTGGGCGTGGCGCTGCCGCGGTCCGCGCAGTCGGTGACCGCGGTCCTCGCCGTGCTCAAGGCGGGCGCCGCCCACCTGCCGCTGGACCCCGGCTATCCGCCGGAACGGCTGCGGCACATCGTCGGCGACGCCCGGCCCGTGCTGGTGCTGACCGCGCCGGAGACGGCGGACCTGCCGGCCTGGGCGGGCGCGGTGCGGACCCGCTGCCTCGGCACGGCGCCGGTGGACGGCGGCCTTCCCGGCACCGACCTGACGGACGCCGACCGGGTGACGCCGCTCAGGCCCGCGCACACCGCGTACGTGATCTACACCTCCGGGTCGACGGGCCGCCCCAAGGGCGTGCAGGTGCCGCACCTCGGGATCGCGGCCCTGGTCGCCCAGCAGCGCGCCGGTCTGGAGCTGCGCGCGGACGAGCGGGTGCTGCTGTTCGCCTCGCCGAGCTTCGACGCCTCGGTGTGGGAGCTGGCCACGGCCCTGCTGACCGGGGCGTGCGCGGTCACCGCGCCCGCGGACGAGCTGCTGCCCGGTCCGGCGCTGGCGGCCACGGTGGCCCGGCACGGTGTGACGGCCCTGCTGCTGCCGCCGTCCTCCCTGGCCGTGCTTCCCGAGGACGCGCTGCCGCCGGGCACGACCCTCGTGGTGGGGGCCGAGGCCTGCCCGCCCGACCTGGTGGAACGCTGGTCGTCCGGGCGCCGGATGGTCAACGCCTACGGCCCGACCGAGGCGACCGTCATGGCGACGATGAGCCGCCCGCTGAGCGGCCGGGTCCGCCCGCCGCTCGGCGAGCCCGTCGTCGGAGCCCGCGTCCACCTCCTGGACGGCACGCTCCAGCCGGTGCCGGCGGGCGTGCCCGGTGAGCTCTACGTGGCCGGCGAGGGGCTGGCGCGCGGCTACCTGGGCCGCCCCGGGCCGACCGCCGAGCGTTTCGTCGCCGACCCCTTCGGCCCGCCCGGGGCGCGCATGTACCGCACCGGTGACCTGGCCCGCCGGGGGCCCGACGGTGCCCTGGAGTTCCTCGGCCGGGTGGACCAGCAGGTCAAGGTGCGCGGATTCCGCATCGAGCCCGGTGAGATCGAGGCCGTGCTCGCCGAGGACCCGGCGGTCGCGCAGGCCGTGGTCGTCGTCCGCGAGGACCGGCCCGGTCACCGGCAGCTGGTGGCGTACGCCGCCCCGGCCGCCGGTGCCGTGCCCGATCCGGTCCTGCTGCGCGGGCGGGCCGCCGAGGTGCTGCCCGAGCACATGGTGCCCGCGGCGGTCGTCGTCCTGGACCGGCTGCCGAGGACCGCGAGCGGCAAGCTCGACCCGAACGCGCTGCCCGCGCCGGAGTTCCCCGCCGGGGAGGGAGGGCGGGCGCCGGGCACCCCGCGCGAGGAGCTGCTGTGCTCCCTGTTCGCCGAGGCCCTCGGCGTGGAGCGGGTCGGGGTCGACGACAGCTTCTTCGACCTCGGCGGCGACTCCATCGTCTCGATCAAGCTGGTGACCCTGGCGCGCGAGGCCGGCCTGGACGTCGCTCCGCGGGACGTGTTCGCCCACAGGACCGTGGCCTCGATCGCCGCGGCGGTCAAGGAGCTCGCCCCGTCGTCGGCCGACGCGGCGGCCGACGCGGCGGCCGGCGACGACGAGCCGCTGATCACGCTGGACCAGGCGGAGCTGGACCGGTTCGCACAGGACTGGCGGTAGGGCGGACCGCGCCCGGCCCCGCTCGGCACCACCGCACGACCACTGGACCACGACACGGCCGGGACCCTGCTCGGCCGGTCCGGTGCGCTCCACCACGCGGTCCGGCCGCCCTTCGGCGGCGCGGGCCGCACAGGACCGAACGACGGACGACCCGAGCGGTCACGACCCGGTGAGGACACCGACATGACAATCACGAACCCGACCGTCGACGCGTCCCCCCGGGACGCCGCCCGCGCACCGAGCGCCCCGGACCGCCCCGAGGCCCCCGCCGAGTACGTCCTGGACGCCGACGAGGTCGCCGAACTGCGCACCGCCGCCGAGAAGCTGGGCGAGGTGTACGGGGCGCCGTCCCTGCCCGAGTTCTACGACCGCGCGCTCACCGCGGAGGAGGCGCTGCCGGCGGGGCTGCGCACCTTCCTGCTGTCGTACCGGCGCAGCGAGCGCAGCGCCTCCTGCCTGGTGCACGGCTTCCCGGTGGACGGCGACGCGCTCGGGCCCACGCCCGCTCACTGGCGCGAGGCGATCCACGGACGCACGGCCCGCGACCAGGAGGTGTGGCTGGCGCTGTGCGGCCTGCTGCTCGGCGACCCGTTCGGCTGGGCGACCCTCCAGGAAGGGCGGATCATCCAGAACATCCTGCCGATCCACGGTGACGAGGACCGGCAGAGCGGGTACGGCAGCGAGGCGCTGCTGGAGTTCCACACCGAGGACGGCTTCCACCCCAACCGCTGCGACTACCTGCTGCTGATGGGGCTGCGCAACCCCGACGCGGTGCCGACCATCGTCGCCTCCGTGCGCGATGTCCGGCTCGACGACGCCGACCGGGCGGTGCTCGCCGAGGAGCGGTTCCTCATCCGCCCGGACACCGAGCACGTCCGGCAGCTGGAGACCTACGCACCCGGTCACCCGGCGCTGCCCCGGCTGCGCGCGATGGCCGGGGACCCCGTGCCGTCGGCCGTGCTGTTCGGCGACCGGCTCAACCCCTACCTGCGCATCGACCGCCCGTTCATGGACACGCTGCCCGGCGACACGGAGGCCGAGGCCGCGCTGGACCGGCTGATGGCGGAGCTGAACCGCGTCCAGCAGGACATCGCGATCGCCCCGGGCTCCCTGCTGATCGTCGACAACTACCGTGCGGTGCACGGCCGCAGGCCCTTCACCGCCCGCTACGACGGCACCGACCGCTGGCTGAAGAAGCTCACCGTCAGCCGCAACCTGCGCCGCAACCTGAGCGGTTACGCCCTCGACCACCCGCGCGTCATCGTCTGACCCGGCCGGTCCCCCCGTACGCGAAAGGCAGCATCGTCATGCGCACCGTCATCGTGTCCGGCGCCTCCAGCGGCATCGGGCAGGCCACCGCCGAACGCTTCGCCCGGGCCGGCGACCACGTCGTCAACCTGGACGTGCAGCCCCCGACGGCCGACCGCCCGGACGGGCCCCGGGAGGGCGGCGGCGAAATCCACTGGGTCGAGGCGGACGTGGCCGACTGGGACACCGTCCGGCACGCCGTCGACCGGGTGGCCGCCGAGCGGGGGCGGCTGGACGTCGTCGTCGCCAACGCCGGCATCAGCGTCCGGCACGGCATCCTGGAGATCACCGAGGCCGACGCCCGGCGCACCCTCGACGTCAACCTCATGGGCGTCCTCGCGCTGTGGCGGCACGCCGTGCCGCACATGCTGCGCCGGGGCGGGGGGGTGCTGCTGGCGACGGCGTCCGTCAACGGCTCCCGCGGCTACCCGCTGTACGCCGACTACAACGCCAGCAAGGCCGGCGTGGCGTCGCTGTGCCAGACCTTCGCGGTCGAGCTGGCCCCGCTGATCCGCACGGCGTGCGTCGCGCCGGGCGCGGTGCTCACGCCGATGCAGCGCGCCGAGTACACCGACGCCATGCTCGACGAGGTGAACGCCCGCATCCCGGCCAGGCGGCACGCCGTGCCGGAGGAGATCGCGGAGGTCTTCCACTTCCTCGCCTCACCCGGGGCGGCCTTCGTGTCGGGCCAGCAGTTCACGGTGGACGGGGCGGAGACCGCCGGGGCCACGACGGCGTTCTTCCCCGGACCGACCGAGCCCCCGTGCTGACCCGGCGCCGCCGGGAAGCCGTCCGACCGAGCCCGAGGGACCCAGGAAGATGACCATGAAGACCCGGCCCGCGCCCGACCCGGTGGCGCTCGACGAGGTGGACCTCGCCGACCCGCTGCTGCACGCCCGCCACGACCTGGGCCCGCTGTGGCGCCGGCTGCGCGCCGAGGACCCGGTGCACTGGCAGCCGGAGGGCGCGCACCGCCCGGGCTTCTGGGTGGTGAGCGGCCACGCGGACGCGACCGCCGTGCTGGGCGACAGCGGGACGTTCACCTCCGAGCGGGGCAACGTGCTCGACACGCTGCTGGCGGGAGGCGACTCCGCGGCCGGGAAGATGCTCGCCGTCACCGACGGGGGCCCGCACCGGGCGCTGCGCAGCGCGCTGCTCAGGCCGTTCTCGCCGCGGTCGCTGGAGGTGGTGGTGGACAGCGTGCGGCGCGGCACCCGCCGGCTGGTCGCGGAGGCCGTCGAGCGGGGCACGGTGGACTTCGCCGCCGACGTCGCCGCGCACATCCCGCTGGCCGCGATCTGTGACCTGCTGGGCGTGCCGGCCGCCGACCGGGGACACATCATCTCCCTGACGTCCGCGGCGCTGTCGTCCGCGGACGGCGTGCCCGACCGGGAGGCGACCTGGTCGTCGCGCAACGGTCTGCTGCTGTACTTCTCGGAGCTGGCCGCCGAGCGGCGCAGGAAGCCCTACGACGACGTGGTCGGCCTGCTGGTGAACCGGGAGATCGACGGGCGTCCGCTGACGCACGAGGAGATCGTCTTCAACTGCTACAGCATCATCATGGGCGGTCACGAGACGACCCGCTTCGCCATGGTGGGCGGGTTGCACGCCCTGATGGAGCGGCCGGACCAGTGGCGGGCGCTGAAGTCCGGCGCCGTGGACACGTCGTCGGCCGTGGAGGAGGTGCTGCGCTGGACCACCCCGGCGCTGCACAGCGGCCGTACCGCCGCGCAGGACGTGCTGCTGGGCGACCGGTTCGTCGAGGAGGGCGACATCGTCACCGTCTGGATGGCCTCGGCCAACCGGGACGAGCGGGTCTTCGACCGGCCGGACGTCCTCGACCTGTCCCGGTCCCCCAACAAGCACCTGTCCTTCGCGTACGGGCCGCACTTCTGCCTGGGCGCGTTCCTCGCCCGCGCGGAACTGTCGGCCCTGCTGGAGAGCCTGCGGGGCCTGGTGGCCGAGGCGGAGCCCGCCGGGGAACCGGAGTACGTCTACTCCAACTTCCTCAGCGGTCTGTCAGCCCTGCCGGTCACCCTCCGTCCCGAGACCCTGTAGGCCGAGACGGCGCAGTTCCCCGGCCACGGCCGTCAGCGTCGCCTCCGGATGCGTCCGCGGGTAGGAGTGCCCGCCGGGCACCAGGCGCGTCCGGGGCGGCGGCGCGCCGTACCCGGCCCACGGTTCGACCGCGGCGGGGGCGGCGACGCCGTCGTCGGCGCCGGCCAGGACGGCGAGCGGGCAGCGCACCGGGACCGGCCCGGGCAGGAGGTAGCGTTCGGCGATCCCCAGGTCGGCCCGCACCGCACGCAGCAGGTCGCTCAGGAATCCGGGGTGCTCCAGCAGTTCTCCGGGCAGTCCGCCGTGCCGGTGCAGCCAGGCGGCCAGCGTCCGGTCGTCGCTTCCGGCGAGGCGTTCCCGGCCGAGTGGTACGTGCGGGGCGCGGTGGGCCGACACCACCAGCGCGGCGGGGGCCGGCAGGCCGCCCCGCCGCTCGATGCGCCGGGTCAGCTCGTAGGCGACGACGGCACCGAAACTGTGGCCGAACAGCACGTACGGCAGGTCGAGTTCGTCGCTCACCGCCTCCAGGAGTGCGTCGACCAGCGGCTCCAGGGTGTACGGCACCGGTTCGTCGATGCGTGAGCCGCGGCCCGGCAGCTCCACCGGGGCGAGTTCGACGCCCCGCGGCAGGTGGGGACGCCAGGGGCTGAAGAAGGCCGCGCCGCCTCCGGCGGGCGGCAGGCAGAACAGCCGGAGGCGGGGCCGCCCGGCGGCGTGCCGCCCGGCGATCCACGGCGTTGCCGGCGCCACGGGGTCAAGGGTGCTCATACGCACCAGCCTTACCGTCGCCGGCGCGGTCCGGCCAGGCAGTACGGCGGCAGTTTGCGCGGTAGCGGCACCGGTCGCCGCCAAGGGAGTTGCCGAGAGCCTGCCGGGGCCGTTACCTGGGGCGGGGCGCCGGCCCGCCCTAGCGTCGGCGCCATGACTCACACCCCTGCCGCGAGCACCACCGAGGCCGTGGCCCCCGTGGTGTCCGGGATGGTCCGGCTGATCGCCCCGCGCAAGCTCCCCGAGGTCACCGCGGAACACCACCTGATCGGCGACCTGGGCTTCCACTCGCTGGTCCTCGCCGAACTCGGCTACAACCTGGAGGACCTGTACGGCCTGCGGTCGCTGACCCCCGAGGAGGCGATGAGACTGGAGCGGGTCGGCGACGTCGTCGACTTCGTCGTGTCCGAGGTGGCGGCGGGCCGCGCCGCGCTGCCCACCGACGACGAGGTCGAACTGCTCCTCGCCCGTTACGACATCGACGGCACCACGGCATGACCGGTCAGGACCTCGACCGGCCGTCCCACGCGCTCGCCGCGGACCTGGACCGGGTCCTGGGCGATCCCGGCGCGGGGAGCGGCCCGTTCAGCTTCGCGCAGATCGTGGCGCACGAGGAGCGCGACGCGCTGCCGCCGGGAGCCGTGGACCTCCTGCGCTCCTGGGGCTTCGCCCGGTACCTGGTGCCGGAGGCGTTCGGCGGCGGGCTGCGCAACCTGGAACAGCTCTTCCTGCTGACCCGTGTCCTGGCCCGGCGCAACCTCACCCTCTCGGTGATGTTCGGCTCGGCGCTGCTCGGCGTCAACCCGGTGTGGCTGTGGGGCGACGAGGAGCAGCGGAAGCGGGTCGCGCAGGGCCTGCTCGACGGGGACCTGGCGTGCTTCGCGGTCTCCGAACCCGACCACGGCAGCGATCTGGGCACCAACGGGACGGTCGCGGTGCCGGACGGTGACGGCTACCTCCTCACGGGGGAGAAATGGCCGGTGGGCAACGCCACCCGGGGCCGCTTCGTCACCGTGTACGCGAACGTCGAGGGCATCGGCCCGTCCCTGTTGCTGCTGGACAAGTCGCAGCTCGAGGAAGGAAGTTGGAACAACCGTCCCTTCGTCCGCACGGTCGGGCTGCGGGGCCACGACCTCAGCGGCATCTCCTTCCACGACACACCGGTTCCGGGCGGCTGTCTGCTCGGCCGTCCGGGCGGCGGCCTGGCCGGGATCCTCCAGGTGCTCCAGATCACGCGGACGGCGATCGGCGCGCTGTCGGTGGGCACGATGGACTCGGTCCTGCGGATCACGCTGCGCTACGCCCGCGAGCGGCAGCTCTACGGCCGGGAGATCTACCGGCTCCCCGTGATCCGCCGGCACCTGGTCCGCGCCCACCTGGACCTGCTGATCGCCGAGTGCACGGTACTGCCGGTGACGCGCTCGCTGTCGGTGGCGCCCTCCCGGCTGAGCCTGTGGTCGTCGGTGGTGAAGTACCTGGTGCCGACCCTCGCCGAGGAGGTCGTGGCGGAGGCCGGGCGGGTGCTGGGCGCGCGGAGCTATCTGCGCGAGGAGGTCGCCTCGGGCGTCTTCCAGAAGCTCCAGCGCGACCACGCCATCGCGAGCATCTTCGAGGGCACCACGCACGTCAACCTGCACGGCATCGCCTCGCAGCTGCCCACGGTGGCGCGGATCGCCGACCGCCCGGCACGCGAGGGGAACACCGTGCTGCGGGACCTGTTCGACGATGCCCGGGAGGCTCCCGTCTGGCAGCCCTCGGGACGCGCGCTGCGACTGACCAACGCCGCCGAGGACGAGATCACGCGCGGCTGGGAACCGGCCGTGGCGCGGGCGCGGCTGATCGCCGAGCGGGAGCTGCCGCCGGCCGAGGCCGGCGCCCTCACCAAGGTGCTGGACCGCCTCTCCCTGCTGCGGGGCGGGTTCTACGCCCGGATCGCCGCGGGCACCCTGGACGCGACCACGGCCGAGGCGCAGGACGCCGCCGCCGAGCACTGCCTGTACCACGCGGCGGCCTCCTGCCTGTACACCTGGCTGTACTCCTTCGAGCAGGAGCGCACCACGCCGGCCGGCACCGCCTGGCTGGTGCTGGTGCTCCGGCGGTTGCTGTCCCGTCTGGGGCACGCCACGGAGCCGGACGGGGAACTGCTGGCGCCGGTGGAGGAGCTGATGCTCGCGTGCCTGGACGGTCCCGAGCACTTCTCGCTCCGGGCGCTGCGGGCGGCCTGCCGTCCGGCATGACCCGGAGCGCCCGGGCGGAGCCGGCCGCCCGGGGGCGGGACCGGCGCCGCGAAGCGCCCCCGGACCCCCCGGGGGGCGCTTCGCGGACGGGACGTCAGGCGGCGGAGTGCGCCGCGCCGGCCGCGGACACGGCACGGGCGCGGTACTCGTCCACGTCCTGTCCGCACGGGGCGACGGGCTGCTGCCGCGCGCGTGCCACGACGTGCCGGACGAGGGCGTGGACCCGGTACCGGTACTGCCCCTGACGCAACGTCTGGACCAGTGAGGCGTCGACGAGTTCGGCCAGGCGGTGGGAGAGCTGGGGCGCCGATCCGGTGGGTCCCTGGTGACCGGCGAGGACGTCGTCCAGCGCGAACGGGTCGGGCAGCGCGACCAGGTCGTGCAGCAGGTCCCGGTGCGGCGCGGGCAGCAGGTCGTAACTCCAGCGAACGCTGTCGGAGAGGGTGCGGTGGGCGCTCAGCGCGCCCGCGTCGACCTGGTCGAGCAACGAGAACAAGGTCTCCTCCCGCAACAGCGAGCTGAGCGGCAGGGACCGCAGCCGCTGCGCGGCGATCTCGATGGCCAGCGGCATCCCGTCCAGCAGCCGGCACAACGTGGTGACCTGCGGCATGTGCGGGGCCAGGTCCAGCGTCGGCAGGCCGGCCCGGACACGGCGCAGCAGCAGTTCCACCGCACTCGGCACTCCCGTGTCGCGGTCCTCGGGGCCGTCCACACGCAGCGGTTCGACCTCCCAGCCCTCGGCCGCCCCGGCGGCCAGGGTCCGGCGCGAGGTGACGAGCAGGTGCAGTCCGGGGTGTTCGTCGAGGAGCCGGCGGGCGAGGCGGACGGTCTGCCGGACGACGCGTTCGGCGCCGTCCAGGACGAGCAGCCGCCGCCCGGTGTCGCCCAGGTCCCCGGTCAGGCCTTCGGTGAGACGGTCCAGTTCGGCGCGGCTGCGGACCGGCTCGAGGTGTTCCGGCGTGCAGTCGCGCAGTTCGACGACCGCGACGCCGTCGGGGAAGAGCGGGCGCAGCCGGTACGCCGCCGCGAGCGCGAGCCGGGTCTTGCCCACGCCGCCGGGCCCGGTGAGGACCACCAGCCGGCTGCGCTGCGCGGAGGCCAGGATGTGCCGCATGTCGGTCTCACGGCCCACCAGCGGGTCACCGAGGGGCCGGGGCCCGCGCCACGGCACGGGTCGCGCCCGGTCCTGCTCGGAGCGGGTCCGCTGCGCGGGCACGAGGGGTCCGTCCCCCGGATACCAGGCGTTCGGGCCGACGGGCGCGGCGGAAGCGCTGCCGAGGGCGTTGAGCAGCAGTTCGACGGAGCTCCGGCGGGGGTTGGTGTTGGATCCGGTCTCCAGGTTCCGGATCGTGCGCACACTGACACCGGAACGCTCCGCGAGCTCCTCCTGCGTCCAGCCGGAAACCCGTCGCTGGTTCACCAGGAATTCACGTAGCTGATGTACATCCATTCTGCCGAAGGAGAAAAATTCGGCGTGAATCACCATTGACAGAATCCCCCTTGGAAATCAGACTGGCGCGACCCCCGCGTCCATCCCCATGGACATCTCGCACAGCGGTAGGCCGCACCTCTTTCTCGGCCGGTGGGCCGATCCGGAGCGATTGACCGGATTCCCACAAAGTTAACTGCGTCACATTCCCGTTTTGGCCAAGACTGGACCCTACTCGACCAAAAGAACAAGCGGGAGTTCCCCTCTCGGCAGGAAAGCGTCACATGGCCGCTTGTTGCCACCCGCTGCCGGGCGGAAAACCCGCCGACAGCGGTCCGGACCACTCCGCGGCGGTCAGGCAGACGACTGCCACCAGGTAACCGGAACGCACCGTCCACCGTCCCTCGAACCGGTGCCGCCGCCCGGGCACCGCACCCCGGAACGAGCCGTCGCCGGCCGGCAGCACCGCGAAGTCGCGGATGCCGTGACGGCGCCCGAGCCACGGGGAGAACGCCTTGTAGGACGCCTCCTTGGCGCAGAACGCCAGCCGGTCCGCCGGTATCCCGAGGGCCGCGCCCAGCGCGTGCGCCGACCGCCGTTCGGCGTCCGGCAGGAGTCGCGCGGCGACGACGGCGGGCAGCGGTTCGGCCGGTTCGGCGTCGATCCCGAGGGCGGCGTACTCCCCGGCCGGGGCCACGACGGCCGCCCGGTAGCCGGGGCAGTGGGTCATGCTGCCGACCGCCCCCCGGGGCCACCGCGGGGCACCCGACACATCCGGAACAAGTGGTCCCGGCGGAATGCCCAGCCGGGCCAGCGCCCTGCGCGCACAGCCCCGCACCGTGGTGAACTCACGCCGCCGCTCCTCCGACAGGTGCCGCACCACGGCCCGCTCGGAGGGGAACAGGCGGTACGCCGCCGCTTCGGGTCCCGCGTCGCCGTACGCCTCGCACAGCTCGACGCCCTCGGGAACCAAGTGATCGAGCACCACGCCCCCGTAGAAAAGATCACCGGTTGATACGGTCGGCGCCGAAGATACTCCCCCACCTGTGCGATCTGTGCGCAGGGATGGTCGGCGGCCCGAGGAGTGACGGATGACGGGGACACGGGGATGTGACTCCATGCTGCAGAGGTTAGGACTCGATCGACTCACCCGTGTGGTGTACACGCAGCTCATCACGGGACGGCACCGGGAAGCGGACGAACTCGCCGCCCACCTGGGCGTTCCGGCCGATGACGTACGCACGGCACTGGAACGACTGGCGCAGCTGGACCTGCTGCGGCCGTCCGGGGAGGACCTCGGCGAGCTGGTGGATCCCCGCCTCGCCCTCCGGGCCCTGCTGCTGCGGCAGATGTCCGGGATCGAGGACCGGCTGCGGGAGTTCGAGGAGGACCGGGCCGCCGCCACGGCCCTCATCGACCGGTACGTCGAAGCACGGCCGGGCGGCCGGGAGCCCGGTTTCGAGTACGTCAACGGCCAGGTGGCCGTCATCGACCGGCTGCACGAGCTGTCCCGCGCGGCGGACACCGAGTGGCTGGCCCTCCTGCCGGACGGACCGTCCTCGACGAGCTGGCTGGAACCCGCGCGGGAGCTGCACCGGAAGGTCCTGGCCCGCGGCGTGGCGAACCGTGCGGTCACCACGGACAGCGTCCGCGGTGACACCCGGGTCGCCCTGCGCACCGCGTGGGAGGCCGAGCCGGACTGCCGGGTGCGCACCGTTCCGTCGCTGCCCGTGCACCTGCTCCTCGTCGACCGCTCCCTGGCGCTGCTGCCCACCGATCCGCGCGCCCCGTGGCACGGGGTCGTGCAGATCACCGTGCCGGGCGTCGTCGAGGCGCTGAACTCCCTGTTCGAGCGGTTCTGGGAGAACGCGGTACCGCTCGGCTCCAGCGGACCGGGCCCCGACGAGCACGAGCTCAGCCCGCGCGAGAGGGAACTGCTGCGCCTGATGGCGCGCGGCCTCAACGACGAGGCGATCCGCCGGCGCCTCGGCGTCTCGCTGCGCACCGTGCGCAGGATCGTCGCCGACCTGTGCGCACGGCTGGGGGCGGCCAGCAGGTTCGAGGCGGGGTACCAGGCGGCCAGACGCGGCTGGATCTGACGGCTGCCGGAGGCGGCACCGGCGGCAACATTTCCTCCCCCGGAGTTGCCGGTGCGCTGCCTGGCCCGTCCGGTGGCGCTTCGACCAGCATGCTGGTCGGGATCCGCGGCACCGGCCCGGACCAGCGAACGCGCGAACGGACGGGGAGCGGACGACGATGGTGCGGTCACGCCCCGAGGACACCGAACGGACCGAGGACACCGAACGGGACGGCGGGGACACCGGACGGAGCGGGAAGCCGCCGTCGTTGTGGCGCGACCGCGACTACGTCGTCTGGTGGTCCGGCGAGGGCCTGTCGGCGCTCGGCAACAGCGTCTCGACGCTCGCCTTCCCCCTGCTCATGCTGCACGTGACCGGGTCGGCGGCGCAGGCGGGCACCATCACGATGCTGCACATGCTGGGCCGGCTCGGCACGCTGGTGCTCGGCGGCGCCCTGTCGGACCGGATGTCGCGGCGCCTCCTCCTGGGCCTGGCCGCGCTGGTCGAGGCGCTGTCGATGGGAGCCGTCGCCTGGCTGGTGTACCGGGGCGACCCCTCGGTCCCGGTTCTCGACGTGCTGGCGTTGGCCAGCGGACTCGCGGCCGGACTGAGGTCCGGCGTGACCTCCCCGGTGCTGCGCCGGATCGTACCGAAGGAGCGGATCGCCGACGCCACGGCGCAGGGCATGGGCCGCGACATGCTGGCCCAGCTCCTCGGCGCCCCGCTGGGCGGCCTGCTGTACGCGGCGGCGCGCTGGGTGCCGTTCCTGTTCGACGCCGTGTCCTTCCTGTTCATCACCCTCAGCTCGTTCCTCATCCGCCGGCCGCTGGGCCCGGACCGACGGGACGACGGGGAGCGCCGGCCGGGTCTGGCCGCGGACGTCAAGGACGGGCTGCGCATGATCCGGCGCAGCGACTACCTGGTGTTCACGCTCGCCTGGGGCGCCGTGCTCAACGCGGTGGCGCAGGGCTTCACCCTGCTCTTCGTGGTCATGGTGCAGCACCGGGGCGGCGGACCGGCCACCATCGGCGCGGTGACCTCCCTGGCGGTCGCCGGCGGCGTGATCGGGGCCGTGCTGGGTCCGTGGCTGATGCGGCGTGTCGGCGCCCGTCGCGTACTGCTGCTGTCCGCCTGGCTGTTCACGGCCTCCTTCGCCGCGGTCGCCGTCGCGCCCCGGCCCTGGCAGATCGGCATGGTGATGATGATCGGCATGACGAGCATGATCCCGATGAACGTCGTCACCGAGTCCTACGAGGTCCGGCTGGTCCCGGACGCGTATCTGGGACGGGTCGCCGCCACCGGGCAGTTCGGCTTCCAGGCCGTGCAGTGGACCGGACCGCTGGTGGCCGGCGTACTCGCCGACTCGCTGGGCGTGGAGTCGGCCGTGCTGGTGCTGGCCGCCGCCATGGCCCTCCTGGCGCTCACCCTGCACCTGGGCCGGCGCCGCCTCGCCCTCCTGGACGTTCCGCTGGAGGAGGTCCGGGAGCTCCCGGCCGACGACGTCGGGCCCGGGGGGGCCGCCGCGGACGGCGTCGTCCTGATCCGATCGTCGGAGGACGGGGCGGGCTGATCCACCCCGGCCGACTGGGAAGGAAGTACACATGGGCACGTCAGCGGAGTTGGGCATCGTCGCCATGGGCATGGCCTTCGGCGAGCGACGCGACGTGTCGGCGACGGCGGCCGACTACGTTCCCGATCCCGAGGCGGTCACGGCCCTCGGCTACCGCACCTACCACCGCGCCGCGCCCGGCGTCACCGCCGTCGACCTGGCCGCCGAGGCCGCGCGGGAGGCCCTGGAGAACGCCGACGTCACCGCCGCCGACCTCGACCTGATCGTCGTCGGCAACTCCGACGTGCCGGACTACCTGGGCTGGGACCCCTCGGCGGCCGTGGCCCGGTCCCTGGGCGCGCACGGCACGCCCACCACGCTGTTCACGCAGGCGTGCGCGGCGTGGTCGCCCGCACTGGACCACGCCGCCGGCGCGATGGCCCTCTCCGCCGCCGAGACCGCGCTGGTGGTCCTGGTCAACGTGATGAGCGAGGCGCACGGCAACCGGATGGACTTCAACGGCTGCGTCGCCAGCGACGGAGCCGTCGCCGCCGTCGTCCGCCGCGGGCATCCGCGGCTGCGCCGGCTGTCCTCGGCACAGTTCACCCGTCCCGAGTACGCGGACCTGTTCCGCATCGAGTACGGCGGGGCGGCCGTGCCGCTGCCGCCGCCGGGGAGCGGGCTGAAGGACGTCAGCCCGATGGCCTCCGTCTACCGGCATTTCGACCGGGACCCGGAGCGCTTCCAGGCGTTCCTGAAGGAGACCACGGCGCGGCTCGCGGACGTCGTCGACGAGGCCCTGGCACGCGCGGGACGGAACCGGTCCGAACTGGCCCGGCTGATCCACCTCAACGACAACCAGCAGGCGTTCCGGGCGGTGGCCGACACCGTCGGCATCCCCCTCGCCCGCACCAACGCCGAACTGGCCCGCTCCCTGGGCCACATGGGCTGCGCCGACCAACTGGTCTGCCTGTGGCGGCACATCGAGGCCGGCGAACTGGCCCTCGGGGACCTGGTGGCCCTCACGGGCGTCGCGTCCCCCGGGATGCACTGGTTCTGCACGCTCGTCGAAGTGTGAGACGGCGCTCCCCGCACGTCAGCACCCGCGAAAGGACGTACCGAAACATGGCCGCCGATCCCCCCTCCGCGCCGGTGACGCCTCCCGCCCCCTCCGAGGCGGACATCGCCGGCTTCGTCGTCGAGCGCTTCCTGCCCGGTCTCGACACCGCCGACCTGGACCCGGAGTACGACCTGCTCGCCACCGCGGTGATCGACAGCCTCGCGGTCCTGCACATCGCGGCCTGGCTGGCGGACGAGCACGGCGTCGACCTGCCCGACGAGGAGCTCGTCGGACGCAACTTCCGCACCGTGCGCGCCATCCGGGCCACGGCCGGGCGGGCGGCGGCCGGGAGGGAACGCTCATGAGTGCCCCTGCGCCCCTCGCCGCGGCGTTCACCGCCCGGGCCGCCGAGCGGCCGTCCGCCCCCGCACTCGTCTGGGAGGGCCGGACGACCTCGTACGGCGAGCTGCACGCCATGGCCTGCCGTGCCCGCACCCGGGTGGAGGCCGCCGCACCGCACCCCGGCCGCCCGGTGGGCCTGCGGATGCGGAAGTCGCCGGAGGCGGTGGCCCTCGTCCTGGGCTGTCTGATGGCGGGCCGCGGCTTCCTGCTGCCCTCCCACGAACTGCCCGACCTGCCGCTCGAGGAGCTGTACGGGCAGGCCGGGTGCACGGTGGTCCTCGGCCTGGCCGACGATCCTCTGGTGGACGTGGTGGTGGACCCGTCCGCCGCCGCTCCGGGCGGCGCCGGGGAACCGCGCCCGCCCGCCGAGGTCGCCGAGGACGACACCGGCTTCCTGCTGACCACGTCCGGTTCGACGGGCCTGCCGAAGATCGTGCCGCTGTCACAGGGGGCGGTGGCCCGGTTCACCGCGTGGGCGGCGGACGCCTTCCCCCTCGGGCCGGGCAGCACGGTCCTCAACTACGCGCCGCTCAACTTCGACCTGTGCCTGCTGGACGTGTGGAGCACCCTCGCGCACGGCGGGACGGTGGTGCTGGCCGACCCGGAGCGGGGCACCTCGGCGCGCTACCTGCACGGCCTGGTCGCCGACCACCGCGTGACGCTGATCCAGGGCGTTCCCCTGCTGTTCGAGCTGCTCACCCGGGCCGCCGCCGAGGCGGGCCCGCTGACCACCCCCGAGCACCTGGTCTTCGCGGGCGAGGCGATGCCGGCCCGGGTGCTGGCGGGCCTGCCTCCGGTGTTCCCGTACGCCCGCTGGTTCAACAACTACGGCTGCACCGAGACGAACAACAGCTTCCTCCACGAGGTGGACCGCAGCGGACCGGTCGCCGGTCCGCTGCCGATCGGCCGCCCGCTGCCCGGCGTGCACTGGCTGATCACCGGCGACGACGGGCGCGCCCTGACCGGCCCCGGCCGGGGGGAGCTGCTCGTCAGCACCCCGTTCCAGACGACGGGTTACGTCAATGTGCCCGACAGCCGGAAGTTCGCCCCGCACCACGACGGCGTGCCCGGGGTGGTGTACTACCGCAGCGGTGACGTCGTCCGGCGGCACGAGGACGGCTCGCTGAGCGTGCTGGGGCGGACCGACCACATGGTCAAGGTGCGCGGCACCCAGGTCAGCACCCAGCACGTCGAGAGCATCCTGCTGGAGCACCCGGCGGTCGCCGAAGCGGCCGTCGTCGCACTCCCGGACCCGGTCGCCGGCCACCGTCTGCACGCGACCGTGCGGCCGGTCGAGCCCGGCTCCGTGGGGGTCCTGGCGCTGCGTCGGTACTGTGCGGAGCGGACGGTGCGGGCGGCCGTGCCGAGCGTGTTCGAGATGGTGTCCCGGCCGTTGCCGAGGACGTCGACGGGGAAGGTCGACCGCACCCGGATCCGGGACTCGCTGAGCACGGCGTGACGCGGGCACGCGGGGGCTGTCCGGCCGTGGCCGGGCAGCCCCCGCGTGTCGTTCCCCGCGGTCAGCGGAGCGCCGTGCGGAAGGCCTTGGCCACCGAGGTGACGCCGATGGCGAGCACGATGACCGCCGCTCCGCCGTAGACCGATTCCTGGGACTCCCAGAGGGTCCTGGCGTCGGCGAGGAAGTCGGGGTTGAACAGCTCCTGCCGGTACAGCACCCAGGCCAGCGGCAGCGTGAACACCGCATGGGCGAGCGCGTACCAGCCGGCCAGCCGGACGGTCCAGCCCTGCCCGGCCACCCGTGCGGCCCCGACCACCGCGAGACCGGCCAGACCGGCCAGAACCGGCCACAGCCAGCCCGACCACAGGTCCGGGTCCAGTACCTCCAGGTGCCGCCCGTCGTCCGCCCGGTAGGGCTCGGCGGTGTGCTGCCAGACGATCAGCGCGAACAGCAGCACGTCCCACGCCACGGCGGCCGACGCCGCGACACCGCCCCGGTCGCGCCGCGGGACGTCGGGCAGTTCGTCCGGCGTCCAGCGGTCGCCGGTGACGCCACGGCGGTACCGGATCCGCTCGGTCACGCCGAACACCACCGTGATCGCGGCGACCAGCTGGGCGCCGACTCCCATCAGCGTGCCGGCGCCGACGCGCAGGGCCGCGCCGGGACCGCCGCCGTCGGCCACCTCCAGCAGGGCGAGCCCGAGGGAGAGGGCCGGCAGCACGCCGGCCACCAGGGTGACCAGCGCGCGTACGTAGGCGGGATACAGGTCCGGACCGATCAGGACCAGCGGCCGTTCGGTGCACCGGGCCGCGTACCGCACCGGGTCCCCCAGCTCGCTGAGCACCTCCCGCTCGGCCGCCCGGTGGTCGTCGCCGCCCCGGCCGTCGATGGTGTCGGCGATGGTGGCGCGGAGCTCTCGGGCCACGTCGTCACGCTGGTCCGCCGGAAGCCGTCGGACGACCTCGTGGACGTAGCGCTCGGTGAGCACCCCCGTACTCATTCGTTCTCCTTGGTGAGTCGTGAGATCGAAGCGACGAGGTCCTGCCATTCACGCACCAGGCCCTCCCGGACCCGGGATCCGTCGGGGCTGACACGGTAGAACTTGCGCGGCCGGGACTCGTCGGTGTTCCACTCGCTCGTCAGCAACCCCTGTTTCTCCAGGCGCCGCAGCAGCGGGTACAGCGTGTTTCCGTCGACGGTGACCCCCGCGTCGCCGAGCGTCTCCAGGAGCGCATAGCCGTACTGCGGTTTCCGGAGCAGCGCCAGACAGGCGAGCACCACCGTCCCGCGGCGCAGTTCCTGCGCCTGGCTCAGGGTCAGTTCTTCTACGGACACGACCCACACGATAGTGTGCGTCGCACACTAATGTCACCCCCCCTGACACGGTGGATGCTCCGCCCCCTCGGGACGCCCCGGACGCCGCGCGGCAGGGGGACCGCACGGATCCGGCGCACGTCCCACCGTCCGCGCGCCCCCGGTGTCCGCTTGTCACCGGACCGGAACGGGCACTACTGTCACCACGCCTTGGTGACGGGAAATCGGTGCGATACCGGTGCGGCCCTCGCCACTGTGATCGGGAAGTCCGGCTCCGGTCCTCACGGACAGCCACTGGGTTCTTCGGAACCCGGGAAGGCGGAGCACGGGCGGTGGTACCCGTCAGCCAGGAGACCGGCCAAGGCGCGTCAACCATCCACGAGGTGCTGGAGAGGGTCTGCTGAGCCATGCACATTGCCGAGGGTTTCCTGCCTCCGGCGCACGCGGTCGCCTGGGGCGTCGCGTCGGCGCCCTTCGTCGTCCACGGAGCCCGGTCGCTCATCCGTGACGTCAGGGAGCATCCCGAGAGCACCCTTCTCCTCGGTGCCTCGGGAGCGTTCACGTTCGTGCTGTCCGCGCTGAAACTGCCGTCGGTCACCGGGAGTTGCTCCCACCCCACCGGCACGGGCCTGGGCGCGATCCTGTTCCGGCCGCCGGTCATGGCGGTGCTGGGCACCATCACCCTGCTGTTCCAGGCGCTGTTGCTCGCCCACGGCGGGCTGACCACCCTGGGCGCCAACGTCTTCTCGATGGCGGTCGTCGGCCCCTGGGCCGGGTACGGCGTCTACCGGCTGCTGCGCCGGTACGACGTGCCGCTGATGGTGGCGGTGTTCTCCGGCGCGTTCGCCGCCGACCTGTCGACGTACTGCGTGACGAGCGTGCAGCTGGCGCTCGCCTTCCCCGACCCGGGCAGCGGATTCCCGGGCGCGCTGGGCAAGTTCGGCTCCATCTTCGCCGTGACGCAGATCCCGCTCGCGGTGAGCGAGGGGCTGCTGACGGTGCTGGTGATGCGCATGCTGACGCAGTCGAGCAAGGGGGAGCTGACGCGGCTCGGGGTGCTGGTGACGTCGGGGGCCGGGCGGAAGACGGCGAAGTCGTCCGACTCGGCGGGGACGGTGGCCCGATGAGCCGCAACGCGAAGATCAACACGCTGCTGCTGGTGCTGGTGGCCGCGCTCGCCGTGATCCCGCTGGCGTTCGGGCTCGGGGACCACAAGGAGGAGCCGTTCACCGGCGCGGACGCCGAGGCGGAGACCGCGATCACCGAGATCGACCCGGACTACGAGCCCTGGTTCTCACCCCTGTACGAACCGCCGTCCGGCGAGATCGAGTCGGCGCTGTTCGCCCTCCAGGCGGCGCTCGGCGCGGGCGTCCTCGCGTACTACTTCGGGGTGCGGCGCGGGCGGCGGCAGGGCGAGGCACGGGCGCTGGAGCGGCTGCGGGCCGAGGCCGGCGCGGACCCGGACGCCGCTCCCGGACGACGGGCCTGACGGCGCGTGCTGCCGATCGACGCGGCGGCGCACAGCAGCCGCTGGCGCCGCCGTCATCCCGTGGACAAGGCCGTGCTGGGGCTCGGCCTCACCGTGCTGGCGATCTCGCTGCCACCGTGGCCGGGCGCGGCCCTGGTGCTGGTGACGGCGCTCGTGGTGCTGCTCGGCCCGGCCGGGGTGCCCGCCCGGCGGCTGTGGCGGGCGTACCGGGTGCCGCTGGGCTTCTGCGTCACCGGGGCGCTGACGCTGCTGGTGCGGGTGGGCGGGCCGGGCGGATTCGTGTCCTGGGCCGGGGACGGGCCGCTGCGCGCCGGGGAGGTGCTGCTGCGCACCTCCGCGGCCTCGCTGGGCGTGCTGCTGTTCGCCTTCACCACACCGATGTCCGACCTGCTGCCGCGCCTGGTGCGGGCCGGGGTGCCGGCCCCGCTCGTGGACGTGGCGCTGGTGACGTACCGGATGAGCTTCCTGCTGCTGGACTCGGTGCGCCGCGTCCGGGACGCGCAGGCGGCCCGGCTCGGGCACACCACCCGGGCGGCGGCCTGGCGTTCGCTGGGCGGGCTCGGCGCGACCGCGTTCGTCCGGTCCTTCGACCGGGCGGCGCGGCTGCAGACCGGGCTCGCCGGGCGCGGCTACGACGGCACCCTGCGCGTGCTGGTGCCCGAGGCCCGGGTCTCCGTCCGGTTCACGGCGCTGAGCGTGGCGCTCCTGGCGGCGCTGGCCGCCCTCACCCTCGTCCTGGAAGGTCCCCTGTCGTGAGCGAGTCCGCCCTGGTGGCCCTGCGGGGCGCGTCGTTCGCGTACGAGGACGGCCCGCCCGTGCTCGACGGCCTGGACTTCGAGGTGCGCGAGGGGCGCGCGCTGGCCCTGCTGGGACGCAACGGCAGCGGCAAGACGACGCTGATGCGGCTGCTGAGCGGTGGACTGCGTCCGGCGGGCGGCGAGCTGACCGTCGGGGGGCGGCCGGTCCGCTACGACCGCAAGGGCCTGACGGCGCTGCGCACCACCGTGCAGCTGGTGGTGCAGGACCCCGACGACCAGTTGTTCGCGGCGTCCGTCGGGCAGGACGTCTCCTTCGGCCCGCTGAACCTCGGCCTGTCCGACGCGGAGGTGCGCGCCCGGGTGGCGGAGGCGCTGGCCGCGCTGGACATCACCGCCCTCGCCGACCGTCCCACGCACCTGCTGTCCTACGGGCAGCGCAAGCGGACGGCCATCGCGGGCGCGGTCGCCATGCGGCCGCGCGTCCTGATCCTCGACGAGCCGACGGCGGGACTCGACCCCGACGGCCAGGAACGCCTGCTCGCCGCCCTCGACCGGCTGCGCGCCGGCGGCACCACGGTCGTCATGGCCACCCACGACGTGGACCTGGCCCTGCGCTGGGCCGACGACGCGGCCCTGCTCACCCCGGCGGGGGTGAGCACCGGCCCCGTCGCCGAACTGCTGGCCCGTACCGACCTCCTGCGGGCCGCCGGGCTGCGGCTGCCGTGGGGCGTGGCGGTCGCCCGGCTGCTGCGGGCACAGGGACTGGCGGCCGGCCCGGACTCCGGCCCCCGCTCCCCGGAGGAACTGGCGGCCCTGGTGGCCGCGACCACCACGGACGCCGACGTCCCGTGAGGGAGCGGGACGGTACCGGTCAGGTCGCGCGGCCGGTCCGCACCGGCGTGGACACATGGGCGCACAGGCCCGTCACCCGCGCGAGGAACACCAGCACGGCCGGGCGGCCGCCGTCGAGGTGCGCACGAGCGGCCCTGCTCACTCCCGGCCCGCCCGTCGGCCGTCGCTCCGGCGCCCTTCGTACGGCGCGCCGCCCGGCGGCGGTGGGGATGCCGAGCCGGACGCCGTGCGCGTCCTCGGGGAGCGGTGCCGGGCGGGGCGTCACCGGTCGCTCTCGGGGGCCGGGTGGGCGAGCAGCCGGCGCGGGTCGGCGGCGCGGGTGATGGCCGACTCGACGGCGGCGATGCGGTCGCCGAGGAGGGCGAGGGCGGCGACCGCCCGGGCCAGGGCGTCCTCGTCGGGGCCGCCCAGGGCCAGGGTGCGGACGTGGGCCGCCTTCAGCTCGGTCCAGCGGGCCGCCCGGTCGGGGGTGAGGGTGCCGCGCAGTTCGGCGAGTTTGAGCAGGTTCGCCTCGGCGCCGGTGGTGAGGGTCTGGGCCTCGGCCGTGTAGTGGTCGTCGACGACGGCGGCCAGTTCGGCGTCGTTCATGACGGGCTGGATCCGCTGGGCGATCTTGTTCATGTTGCGGTAGGAGCCCTGGAGCCGGAACGGCGGCTCGGTGCGGGCGTGGTCGGACCGGGCGGCGGAGGCGATGTAGGCGGCGTTGACGGCGAGGACCGTGCGGCGGGCGGTGAGCAGGTGGCGCAGCACCGCCAGGACGCGGTCCAGTTCGGTGGGCGCGTAGGGGTGGACGAGGCGGTCGGGGCGGGCGGTGGGGTCGTTCCCGGCGAGGCGGACCAGCAGGTCCAGGTCGGCGCGGTCGCGGCCGGCGAGCGGGGCGAGCACCGGGTTGGCGGTGAGGGCGTTCTCCACGAAGCTGAGCGCGAAGACGTCCTCCTTGCCGGTGAGGACGTCGCCGAGGTTCCACACGTCGGCGCGGTTGGCCAGCATGTCGGGGACCCGGAAGGCCTCGCCGGACTCGGTGTAGGGGTTGCCGGCCATGCAGACGGCGAACCGCTTGCCGCGCAGGTCGTAGGTGCGCGGCTCGCCCTCCCACACGCCCTCCATCCGGCGCGTGGCGTCGCACAGCGGGATGAACCTCTGCAGCAGTCCGGGCGAGGTGTGCTGGATGTCGTCGAGGTACAGGAGGGTGTTGTTGCCGGCCGCGAGCGCGAAGTTGATCTTCTCGATCTCCTGGCGGGCGGTGGCGTCCGGCGCCTCGGCCGGGTCGAGCGAGGTGACCGCGTGGCCGAGCGCGGGACCGCTGATCCTCACCAGGACCAGGCCGAGGCGGTCGGCGACGTACTCCATGAGGGTCGTCTTGCCGTAGCCGGGCGGGGAGACGAGCAGCAGCAGGCCGCCGGTGCCGGTGCGGCCGGACTCCCCCGTGGTGCCGAGCTGCTTGGCGAGGCTGTCGCCGACCAGCGGGAGGTAGACCTCGTCGACCAGCCGGTTGCGGACGAACGACGACATCACCCGCGGCCGGTGGTCGTCCAGCCGCAGCCGGGTGCGCTCGGCGGTCACCAGGGCGGTGCGGCGGCGCTGGAAGGCGCGGAAGGCGGGCACGTCGCGCTCCCTGAACTCCTCGGTGCGGGCGAGGAACTCGTCCAGGCGGAGGGTGAGGCGGCGGCCGGTGATCCGGGGGTGGGTGCCGAGCAGGCCGTCCACGGTGACGGTCAGGGGCGCGTCCGACGTGTGGCGGGGCGTGTCCGGGCAGAGTTCGGCGGCCACGGCCTCCGCGAGGTCGCCGGCGGCCGGCTCCCGGCCGGTGGCCGCGGCGTACGCGGTCAGCCAGGCCTCGGCCAGCTGGCGGCGGGCCGGGAGGCCGGCGAGGGCGGCGAGGTCGTCGGCGTAGGCCTCGCCGGCGACCTCGCGGCGGAAGGCGTCGAGGAGCGCGCGGGTGCGGGCGCCGATGACGAAGCCCTCGGGGCCGGTGGTCAGTTCGTCGAGGAGGTACGCGGCGCAGGCCTCCGGGCGGACGGGGGCGGCGGCGTCCCAGTCGCGTACGGCCCCGGCGAGTTCCGCGCGCAGCGCGTCGAGGGCGGGCGGGGGCCCGAAGGCGTCGCGGACCCGGGCCAGGGAGCGGGCGCGGCGGGTGAGGTCCGCGCGCTCCTGGGCCGTGGTGCCGTGCGCCCAGTACAGCAGGGCGTGGGCGCGGGCGGCGGGCTCGTGGCGCAGCGGGCCCGCGCCGGCGTACAGGGGCAGGAGGGCGGCGAGGAGCGCGGTGGCGTCGTGGTCGTGGACGCCCCGCTCGTACCCCTCGTCGTACGCCTCCTCGGCGGCCCGGCGGACCAGGGCGGCGAGGTCGTCGGCGCCGGCCAGGGCGGCGGGGCCGTGCTCGTGCAGCAGCCGGGCGGCGAGGTGTTCGGCGCGGTAGACCCCGGGCGACTCGGACGGCAGGTGCCGGTCCCACAGGGGGCGGTCGGCGAGGAGCGCGGGGTCGGTGACGGGGGCGCGGTAGTCGGTGCCGGTGAGGGCGAGCGCGAGGCCGTCGCCGTGCGGGACGACGGTGAGGTCGAGGGGCTGGGTGGAGACGGCGAACCGGTGCCGGCCCAGGCGGACGGCGCGTCCGCCGTCCGCGTAGAGGTCGGCGCGGTCGCGCAGGGCGCGGTCGGCCTCCTGCCGGGCGGAGCGCAGCCGGCCGTCGAGCTCCTCGGCCCGGACCCGGTCGCCGAGTGCGCGCAGCTCCTCGGCGGTGCGGCGGACCTTGGCGACGAGCGGGTCGGAGGCGAAGTAGGTGCTGACCGCGTCCGCGTCGGGGAGCGCGGCACAGCGCCGGGCGACCGTCTCCAGGACGCGGCCGGCGGCGGCGGCGAGCTGTTCGGCGCGGCGGGCGCGGGCGTCGGAGAGGCCCTGCTTGCGGGCGGAGAACGCCTCGTAGATCTCGGTGCGCCGGTCGGCGAGCTCGCCGAGGACGTCGTCGAACTCGGCGAACCGGGACTCCAGGGACTCCAGTTGCGCCAGCACCCGGGTCAGCTGCTCGTCGCAGGTCTCCGGGGTGTCCGCCGCTGCGAGGGCGCCGGTGACCGTCTGCCCGAGCAGGGCGAGTTCGGCGGCGAGACCGGCGCGCGCCTCGCGGTCGAGGAGGGACCGGCGGCGGGCCTCGAGGGTGGCGCGGGCGCGGTTGACGCCGCCCGTCGCCCCGGCGATCCGCTCCAGGACGGCCGTGCGGACGGTGGCGTCGGCGATGTCGAGCCCGGCGACCACCTCGGTCACCGTGCCCAGCCCGTCGGCCAGCTCGTCCAGGCGGCCGGCGACCGGGGCGGCCTCGGCGGCGGTGGTGACCGACTCGGCGTCGGCGACCAGCCGTTCGACGTCCGCGTGGTGGGCGGCGAAGGCGTCCTCGCGGGCCAGGAAGGCGATCGCGCGCTGCCCGAAGGAGGCGAGGTCGGCCCCGGCGCCCTCGGCCAGTGCGTCGATGCGGGCGTGGTCCGCGTACCGCATCTCCTTCAGGGTCAGCAGATGGCCCTGGGCGTGGCGGAGTTCGGTCAGTCCGGCGACCCAGGCGGCGGCCTCGCGGGGCTGCTCGCCGCGCAGCCGGCGCACCACCGAGGCGATCCGGTCCGCCGCCTCGTCGAGCGCGGCGGCGGCCCGCCCGGTGAGGTCGCGCACGGTCTCGAACTCGGCCAGCACCTGGTCGGCGGTGGCCCGCATCTGCTCCAACGGCGTGCGCAGGTCGCCGAGTTCGGAGTCGCCCAGCCAGTGGTGGGCGTCCAGGGCGCGCGCGCAGGCGGCCACCAGGGCCGTGTACACCTCGGTGGTGGGGGTGGTCTCGGCGACGGAGCGGGCCAGGGACAGGCAGTCGGAGACGCCGCGCACCAGGTCGGCGTTGCCGACCCGGGCCAGCGGGCCCTCGCCGACGGGCTGTGCGGCGGCGTGGGTGTCGGAGACGTAGGGCGAGCGCCACAGCTGCACGGGGTGGACGCGGGCGGGGTCGTCGCCGTCGGGACGCAGCAGGGCGAGGAGTCCGTCGTCGAACAGCGCCCAGCCGTGGCAGGCCATCGGGGTGGCGACCGCCTCGCGGATGAGGTTGTACGACAGCAGCAGCGCGCGTCCGCGTCCGGGCGCGTGGAAGACGTACAGCACGTCCTCGCCGTAGGGGGAGCGCACCTCGCTCGCGAACTCCATGCCGGTGGTGTCGAGTTCGTACGTCTTGTGGGGGCCGGCGGCCAGGCAGTAGCCGCCGGGGAAGACGATGCCCTGGTCGTCGGGGAGGCGGCGGCAGCCCTGTCCGATGCCGTCGAGGCGGACGACGGTCCGGGTGAGGGTGTTGAAGACCAGGTGGCGGTGGTCGCTCTCCTTGTAGGGGAGGATCCGCAGCAGGATCAGCGGGCCGACGCGGGCGTGGGCGATCTCGGCGTCGGCGAGGGACTGCAGCGGCTCGTCGACCGGTTCGCTGTGGACGCCGTCGGGGGTGTCGGTGTCGTTCTCGGTCTTGACGGTGAGGGTGCCGCCGAGGGTGTCGACGAACACCTCGCCCCGGACGGAGACGTGCGGGTGGCGGCCGAGGACGTGGTCCTCGCGGGTGGCGGGCGTCCAGGTGACGCCGGCGGGCGGGGTGCGGGCGTGGTCGCGGTCGCCGCGCGCGTCCAGGAAGACCGCCGAGCGGCCGTCCTCCGGGATCGTCCAGCGCAGGACGCGGATGTCGCCGGCCTTCTCGCCGGTCTGGAAGACGGCGAGCAGCCTGCCGTCGACCCGGCGCAGCCGCAGCAGGCGCGCCTGGCGGTAGTAGCGGTGCAGGGCGGCGAACTCGCGGACGAAGCCGGGGTCGTCGAGGAGTCCGGGGACGGCGTCGTCGGGGAGGCGGTTCAGGTCGCGGTCGTGCGGGGCGAGGACGTCGCCGACCGCGGTGCCGGCCTCCGGGCGGGGCCGGGTGTCGTAGCCGAAGAGCAGCACGTCGCCGACGGCGACGATGTCGCGGGGCACGGCGGTGCGGCCGGTGCGCAGCCGCTCGGTGCCGGTGAGGCGCAGTTCGGGGGCGCCGAACTCCTCGGCCCGGCGGTGGTTCAACGCCTCGGCCCGGCCGGCGAGTTCGGCCGCCCGGTCGGCGAGGCGGTCGCGCAGCACCTGGTAGGCGCCGCCGTCGGCCGCCGTCTCGGGGCCGCCCGCTCCGGGCGTGCCGCGGTGGGCCGGGTGCACGGGTTCGTGGGTGCCGGTGGTCATGGCTGCCTCTCGGATGGTGCGGTCGGGGGGCGCCCGCCCCACGGGGGGGGGGCCCCCCCCGCCGGGGGGCAGGCCCCCCCCCGCCCCGTCAG
>NZ_JBEORT010000001.1:0-84672 GCF_040302425.1 Streptomyces sp. NPDC126497 | reverse complement strand
ACGGGGGGGGGGGGGGGGGGGGGGGGGGGGGGGGGGGGGGGGGGGGGGGGGGGGGGGTGGGGGGGGGGGGGGGGGGGGGGGGGGGGGGGGGGGGGGGGGGGGGGGGGGGGGTCGGGGGGGGGGGGGGGGGGGGCGCCCCCCCCCCCCCCCCCCCCCCCCCCCCCCCCCCGGAGGGTGGTCAGGCCCCGGCACGGCCGTTCAGCACGGCCAGTGGTGTGTCCGCCAGGCCCAACTCACCGGCTTTCTCGATCAGTTCCTGGAACCGTCCGGTGTCCTCACCGCCCTGCCCCATCAGCCGCATCAGCAGCGCGGAGACCGTGAGGTTCTGCACGTCGGCGGTGGAGACGGAGCCCAGGATCCGGCTCAGGTCGTCGGTGAAGCTCGCGGAGCCGTCCAGCCAGGGCCCGGCGAGGGCCCGCGCGGTCTCGGAGTGCTGGACGAAGCCGTCCACGCCCTTGCCGAGCGCGATCGAGGAGACGAGGCGGTCGAGGAAGACCGACTCCCCGCCGACGATGCTGATGTCCGCGTTCTCCAGCCCGGTCGCGAGGACGGTGGCCTGCGCCTCGGCGACCTGCCGCTGCACGTCCAGTCCGGCGAGCCGGATGTCCTTCTCGGCCTCCAGCCGCAGCCGGTACTCCTCGTGGCCGCGGGACGCCTCGTCGAGGGCGGCCATCGCCGCCGCCTTCTCGGTGAGGCCGGCCGCCTCGGCGCGGAGCCTGCCGCCGATGGCCTCCGCGTCGGCGAGGGCCTTGGCGCGCGCCCCCTCGGCCTCCGCGCGCAGCCGGGCCTGGGTGGCCTCGGCCTCGGCGCGGCCCGCCTTCTCGATGACCTCGGCCTCCTTGTCGCGGATCTGCACGGCGGCCAGTCCCTCGGCCGCGGACTCCGCCTGGACGCCCTCGGCCAGCCGCAGCTTGGCCCGCGCGTCGAGGTCGGCGGTCTTCAGCCGGGCCTCGGCGAGGGTGAGTTCCTCGGCGGCGCGGTGGGTGGCGGCCCGCTCGGCGGCCTCCGCGGCCTTGATGTCCTTGACCAGCTGCTCCTGCGCCTCGGCCTCCGCGGCGATGATCACGGCCTGGCGCTGCCGCTCGGCCTCCTCGACGGCCCGCAGCTTCTTGATGGACTCCTCCTGCTCGGCGACCGTGCGGTCCACCGCGACCCGTTCGCGGACGACCTCGGCGATCTCCCGCTTCTCCGCCTCGACCTCCTTGTCGGCGGCGATCCGGGTCAGCTGGGTCTCCCGCTCGCGGGCGATGACCTCCAGCAGGCGGTCCTTCTCGATGCGCTCGCTCTCCACGGCGATGACCCGCTCGCGGTTCTTGGCGGCGACGGCGACCTCGCGGGCCTGGTTCTCGCGCTGCACGCCGAGCTGCTCCTCGGTGCGCAGGAAGGCGCTCTGCGCGCGCAGCCGCTCCTCCTCCACCACCCGCGCGGTCTCGGCCTCCTCGCGGGCCCGTACGGTCTCGATCTCCCGCTTCTGCTTGATCTCGGCGTCGGCCTGCCGGCGCTCCAGCTCCAGGATCGCCTCGCGGGCGTCGACGTCCTGCCGGGTGATCTCCTTCTGCTCGTTGCGCTGGGCCTCGTTGGTGCGGACGTGCTCCACCGCCGTCAGCTCGGTGATCTTGCGGATGCCCTGCGCGTCGAGGACGTTGCCCGGGTCGAGCTGGGCCAGCGGCGTCTGCTCCAGGTAGTCGATCGCGGCGTCCTCGAGGTGGTAGCCGTTCAGGTCGACGCCGATGACCTCGATGATGCGGTACCGCAGTTCCTCGCGCTTGGTGTAGAGGTCGGTGAAGTCCATCTGCTTGCCGACGGTCTTCAGCGCCTCGGAGAACTTGGCGTGGAACAGCTCCTGGAGCGTGTCGCGGTCGCTGGCCCGCGCGGTGCCGACGGCCTGGGCGACCTTGATGACGTCGTCGACGGTCTTGTTGACCTTGACGAAGAAGGTGATGCGGATGTCCGCCCGGATGTTGTCCCGGCAGATCAGGCCCTCCTTGCCGGCCCGGGTGATCTCGATGGTCTTCACCGAGATGTCCATCACCTCGGCCTTGTGCAGCACCGGCAGCACGACCGACCCGGTGAACGTCACGTCGACCCTGCGGGTCCTGGAGACGATCAGGGCCTTGCCCTGCTCCACCTTGCGGAACAGCTTGGAGACGACGAGCAGGCCGATGAGCAGGAGCAGCAGGGCGACGCCGGCGAGTACGGCGATGCCCACGGTGGCGGCATCCATGGGGCACGTCCTTCTGGGCTGGAATGCGGGCGGAAGTCGGGTGGGGCGGCGCCCCGTCGGACGAGGCGGGTGCGTGTCCGGTGGAGGAGGAGACGGCGCGGCGGGCGCCGCGGTTCTGCGCCGGGCGCGGACGGACGCCGTCCGCATCCGGCGCGCCCTTCCGCCCACCGCTCACGTCGCGGGGGTGCACCGCTCCCCTCCGGGTCCCGGCCCGGGCACCTGCCGGTACCCGGCACCGGAACCGTCCGCGGTGCTCCCCGCGGACCATGCTGCCCGTGTGTGACGCACCCGCGCATTGCCGGTGTCCGGCAATGTTCATTAGGGTCTGGGTTCCGGTGTGACACATCCGACGCGTCAGGGAAGCGTCAAGAGTGGGGGGAAGACGTGGCGGAACGGGAGATCCCGGAGGAGTATCTCGACGGCTATGCCCGCATCCTGGCCGAGGTCGCGGCCACCGGCAGACGCCTCACCCGGGACGAGATCGCCTCCCGGCGGGCCCTGGGGGAACGGGCCGCGGAGGCGGGCTTCGGTCTGCGTTCCCTCGTCAACGCGCACCTGTCCGGCGCCCGCGGGACGTGGCCGCGCGGCACGGACTCCGTCGACGGCGTGCTCGCCGCCGTGCAGCAGGTCGTGGACGCGTTCGCCGAGGGGTACGAGCGGGCGCAGCGGATGGCGGTGCGTCAGGAGGAGGCGGCGCGGCGGGAGTTCATCGACGACCTGCTCTACGGCCGCAGTGACCTGGGGCGGCTGGCGGAGCGGGCCGAGCGCTTCGGTCTGCGGCTGTCCCACGAGCACGCGGTCGCCGTCGCCCGGGGCCCGGTCGCCTACGACGAGGGGGACCCGGTGCCGCGGCAGGTGGAGCGCGCGCTGATCTCCCGGTTCGGCAACCGCAGCATCCTGCTCACCACCAAGGACGGACGGCTGCTGTGCGTCGCGCCCGGGCACCAGCGGGAGGTGCTCACGTACTTCGCGAAGCAGGCGCACGCCGCCACCGACGGCGGCCAGGTCGCCGTCGGGCGCCCGCAGCCGGGGCCCGGCGGTGTCGTCCAGTCCTACGAGGAGGCGCTGAACTCACTGGAGATAGCCGAGCGCCTGGGGCTCGACGAGCCGGTGCTGCACGCCGCCGACCTGCTCGTCTACCCCGTCCTGGCCCGTGACCGGCAGGCCATGGCCGATCTGGTGCACAACACCCTGGGACCGCTGACCGGGGCCCGCGGCGGCGCCCGGCCCCTCCTGGACACGCTCACCGCGTACTTCGACTCCGGCTGTGTCGCCGCGGAGGCGGCCCGGCGGCTCTCGCTGAGCGTGCGCGCGCTGACCTACCGCCTGGAGCGGATCCACAAGCTCACCGGCGCCGACCCGTCGGACGCCGCCCACCGCTACATGCTCCAGACGGCGGTGATCGGCGCGCGCCTGCTGGACTGGCCCGCCGGCGAGCTGTGAGGGAGGGGCCCGGGTCAGCCGTCGACCAGGGTGATCTCCTGCTGCCGGACCGCGTGGAAGACGGGCAGCACGGCGATGCCGCTGGGGCGCATCTCCAGGAGGGTGGCCTCGACGTGGGCCCGGCCCGCCTCGAGGGCGCCGGCGGGCACGTGTCCGCTGTTCTCCCAGCGGTGCTCCTCGCCGTCGCACACCGCGCGGGTGCCGCCGACGGAGTGGCGGATACCGGACGAGGGCCGGCCGACCGCGGAGCTGACGTAGACCGGGCCCTCGCTCTCGTGGCAGCGGTAGGTACCGGAGAGGGTGACGAAGCCGTCGGCCATCCGGCCCTGCGGGTCGACCGTCACGGACTCCGCAGGGTCGGAGGGGGCGGCCGACGCCGCCGAGGGGGCCGCCGCGGCGAGACCCAGCAGCAGCAGCGCGGACCCGGCCGCCGCGCCGAGGAGGGGACGTACGGACATGGGAATCCTCCCGGATGGAGTGGGATGAGGGATTCCACCAGTACCCGGCGCAGGGGGTGCGGCCGGTCATCGTCACCCCTTCGGTGGCGAGTCGGCCGCGGCCCGGACCGGTCCGCCCCTCAGGGCAGCAGGGCGAACCCGTCGAGTTCCACCAGGGCCCGTTCGTCCCAGAGGCGGACCACCTCGACGACCGCCATCGCCGGGTAGTCGCGGCCGGCCAGTTCCCGCCAGAGGCGGCCGAGCTCACGGGCGTGGGCGCGGTACGCGGCCACGTCGGTGGCGTAGACGGTGACGCGGGCCAGGTCGGCGGGGGCGCCGCCGGCCGCCCGCAGGGCGGTGAGGAGGTTGGCCAGGGCCCGCGCGAACTGTGCGGGCAGGGTGTCGCCGGCCACCTGACCGTCGGCGTCGAGCGCCGTCTGGCCGGCCAGGAACACCAGCCGGGAGCCGGTGGCGACGACGGCGTGCGAGAAGCCGGCCGGCGGGGGGAGTTCGGGCGGGTTGACGCGTTCGGCGCTCACCGGTCCTCCAGGTTCCCGTACAGCTCCTTGGCGATGATGCCGCGCTGGACCTCGCTCGCCCCCTCGTAGACGCGGGGCGCGCGGACCTCGCGGTAGAGGTGTTCGAGCAGGTGCCCGCGCTGCAGGGCGCGGGCACCGTGCAGCTGGACGGCCCGGTCGACGACGTACTGCGCGGTCTCGGTGGCCAGCAGCTTCGCCATCGCGGCGCGCCGGGGGACGTCGGCGTCGCCGTCGTCGTACGCCGTCGCCGCCGCGTACACCATCAGCCGGGCCGCCTCCGTGCGCAGGGCCATCTCGGCGACCTGGTGGGCGACGGACTGCAGGTCCCTCAGCTTGCCGCCGAAGGCGTCCCGCCGGGCGGTGTGGGCGAGGGTGGCGTCCAGGGCCGCCTGGGCCATGCCGACCGCGAAGGCGCCGACGCTGGGGCGGAACAGGTTGAGGGTGCCCATGGCGACCCGGAACCCCCGGTCCACCTCGCCGAGCACGTCGTCGGCGGTCACCGGCACGGCGTCGAAGGCGAGGGCGCCGATGGGGTGCGGGGAGAGCATGTCGAGGCGGCTGCCGGTGAGGCCGGGGCGGTCGGCGGGCACCAGGAAGGCGGTGACGCCGCGCGCGCCGGCGCCGGGGGTGGTGCGGGCGAAGACCGTGTAGAAGTCGGCGTCGGGGGCGTTGGAGATCCAGCACTTCTCGCCGCTGAGCCGCCAGCCCCGCCCCGGGGCGGCGCCGGCGGCCGGCTCCGCCGTGAGCGACAGCGCCGCCGCGTCCGAGCCGGCGCCCGGCTCGCTCAGGGCGAAGGCCGCCACCGCGGTGCCGTCGGCCACCCGGGGGAGCCAGCGGGCGCGCTGGGCCCCGGTGCCGTGCGCGTGGACGGGATGGGCGCCCAGGCCCTGGAGGGCCAGGGCGGTCTCCGCCTCGGTGCAGACCCGGGCCAGGGACTCCCGCATCAGGCACAGGTCGAGCGCCCCCGAGGCGAACAGGCGGGACAGCAGGCCGAGGGAGCCGAGTTCGGCGAGGAGGGGGCGGTCGACCCGGCCGGGTCCGCCCTTCCCGGCGAGGGGCCGCAGCCGCCGCGCGGCCAGCTCGCGCAGCTCCGCGCACCAGGCGAGCCGTGCCGGGTCGAGCGAGAATGCGGTCATCGCCGGTCCCTTCCCTCGCCGCTGGGCCACTCCCGAGGTTATCGCGAACCGTTGACCGTCGTCACCGACGCGATACGCTCCTGGTGCGAGCCCACCACACCGAGGGGGCGAACCGTCATGAACCCACGGGCCACCGCACACGTCGACACCTTCGCCCGCGACCACCTCCCGCCGCCCGACCAGTGGCCCGAGCTCCGCTTCGACCTGCCGGAGCTGCGCTACCCCGAGCGGCTGAACTGCGCCGCACGGCTGCTGCACGGCCCGCCCGGGGACCGCCCGGCGTTCCACACGCCCGACGGCACCACCTGGACCTACGACGAGCTGCGCGCCCGCGTGGACCGGCTCGCGCACCTGCTCACCGGCGACCTCGGGATCGTCCCCGGCAACCGGGTGCTGCTGCGCGGCCCCACCACGCCGTGGCTGGCCGCCTGCTGGCTGGCGGTGCTGAAGGCGGGCGCGATCGCCGTCACCGTGCTGGCCCAGCAGCGCCCGCACGAGCTGAGCACCGTCTGCGGGATCGCCGGGGTCCGTCACGCCCTGTGCGACGTCAGGTCCGTCGACGACCTCGCCAGGGCCGACGTGCCGGGCCTCTCCCTCACCACCTACGGCGGCGACTCCCCCGGCGACCTGCTGAACCGCCCCGCGCCCACGACGCCGTACGAGGCCGTGCCGACCGCGGCCGACGACGTGGCGCTGATCGCCTTCACCTCCGGCACCACCGGACGCCCCAAGGGCTGCGCGCACTTCCACCGGGACGTGCTGGCGATCGCGGACACCTTCTCCCGGCACGTGCTCAGGCCCGTCCCGGACGACGTGTTCGCCGGCAGTCCCCCGCTGGGCTTCACCTTCGGTCTCGGCGGCCTGCTGGTGTTCCCGCTGCGGGCCGGGGCGAGCGCGCTGCTCCTCGAACAGGCGAACCCCGACCGGCTGCTGTCCGCGATCGCCGCGCACCGGGTGACGGTGCTGTTCACCGCGCCCACCGCCTACCGCGCGATGCTCGCCCACCTCGACGGCCACGACGTCGCGTCACTGCGCCGCTGCGTCTCGGCGGGCGAGAACCTGCCGGCCGCCACCTGGCGGGCCTGGCACGAGCGCACCGGGCTGCGGATCATCAACGGCATCGGCGCCACCGAACTGCTGCACATCTTCGTCTCCGCCGCCGACGAGCACGTCAGACCCGGCACGACCGGCCTCCCGGTCCCCGGCTGGCACGCCCGGGTGCAGGACGCCGACGGGGTCCCCGTGCCCGACGGGGAGCCGGGACTGCTCGCGGTGCGCGGCCCGGTCGGCTGCCGCTACCTCGCCGACCCGCGCCAGCGGGAGTACGTGCGCGGCGGCTGGAACGTCACCGGCGACACCTACGTCCGCGACCCCGACGGCTACTTCCGGTACGTCGCCCGCGCCGACGACATGATCATCTCGGCCGGGTACAACATCGCGGGCCCCGAGGTCGAGGACGCGCTGCTGCGCCACCCGGACGTGGTCGAGGCGGCGGTGGTCGGGCGGCCGGACGAGGCGCGCGGGCAGGTCGTGGTGGCGTACGCGGTCCTCGCGCGGGGCGCGCGGCGCGACGCCGAGGCGCTGCGCGCCTTCGTGAGGTCCGAGCTCGCCCCGTACAAGTGCCCGCGGGAGATCGTGTTCCTGGACGCCCTGCCGCGCACGGCCACCGGCAAGCTCCAGCGGTTCCGGCTGCGCGCCCCCGCCGGGGCGGGGGAGGACCGGGCGTGACGCCCGGCGGACCGTGTCCCTCCGCCACGACTTAAGATGATCAACGTGTC
The DNA here is from genome assembly GCF_040302425.1 of Streptomyces sp. NPDC126497. Lineage (NCBI taxonomy): Bacteria > Bacillati > Actinomycetota > Actinomycetes > Kitasatosporales > Streptomycetaceae > Streptomyces > Streptomyces sp. NPDC126497. The sequence continues at coordinate 77,115 of NZ_JBEORT010000001.1, read as the reverse complement.
CGACCAGCAAGCCCCCCACGCGCCGAGGTCCCTCATCGTCACGTTCTACGGCGCGTACGGCCGCTCGGCGCCGGGCCCGGTGCCCGTCGCCGAGCTGATCCGGCTGCTGGCCGCGGTCGGCGTGGACGCCCCGTCCGTCCGCTCCTCGGTGTCCCGGCTCAAACGGCGCGGCCTGCTCGTCCCCGCACGCACCGCACAGGGCGCGGCCGGTTACGAACTGTCGCCCGAAGCCCGCCAGTTGCTCGACGACGGCGACCGGCGCGTGTACGCCACCGACCCGCCCCGGGACGAGGGCTGGGTGCTCGCCGTGTTCTCCGTGCCGGAGTCCGAGCGGCAGAAGCGGCACGTGCTGCGCTCCCGGCTGTCCCGTCTCGGCTTCGGCACGGCGGCCCCCGGCGTGTGGATCGCCCCCGCACGGCTGTACGAGGAGACCCGGCACACCCTGGAGCGCCTGCGCCTCGACTCCTACGTCGACCTCTTCCGCGGCGAGCACCTGGGTTTCGCGCCCACCGCCGAGGCGGTCGCCCGCTGGTGGGACCTGGCGCGGATCGCCGAGCAGCACGAGGCGTTCCTGGACCGGCACGCGGGCGTCCTGCGCGCCTGGGAGCGGCGCACGCAGACTCCGCCCGAGGACGCCTACCGCGACTACCTCCTCGCCCTGGACTCCTGGCGCCACCTCCCCTACGCCGATCCGGGCCTGCCCGCCGCCCTGCTGCCCGCCGACTGGCCGGGCGCCCGCTCGGCGGCCGTCTTCCGCTCCCTGCACGAGCGGCTGCGGGACGCGGGGGCGGTGTTCGCCGACCTGTAGCCGTCCGGGCCGGCGCGGCGCGCGCGGGGCTCGTGGCGTCCGGGTCAGCCCCCCGGGGCGAGACGGGGCCGGGGGGCGTCCGTGCGGCCGGTCCGGGGCCGTCTGCTGCCCGCCCGGTACGGTGCCGGCCAGACCGCGCCCGGCCCCTCGTAGCCCTGCTCGGCCGCCGCGTGGAGCGTCCAGTGGGGGTCGTAGAGGTGGGGGCGGGCCAGCGCGCACAGGTCCGCGCGGCCGGCCAGGATCAGGGAGTTGACGTCGTCCCAGGAGGAGATCGCGCCGACCGCGATCACCGGGACGCCCGCCTCGTGCCGGATCCGGTCGGCGAACGGGGTCTGGTACGAGCGCCCGAACTCCGGCTGCTCGTCGGCCACGACCTGCCCGGTCGACACGTCGATCGCGTCGGCGCCGTGCGCGGCGAAGGCACGGGCGACGGCGACCGCCTCCTCGGCCGTGGTGCCGCCCTCCGCCCAGTCGGTGGCGGAGATCCGCACGGTCATCGGCCGCTCCCCGGGCCACACCGCGCGCACCGCGTCGAACACCTCCAGCGGGAAGCGGAGCCGCTTCTCCGGCGAGCCGCCGTAGGCGTCGGTGCGGCGGTTGGTCAGCGGGGAGAGGAAACCGGAGAGCAGGTAGCCGTGGGCGCAGTGCAGTTCGAGCAGGTCGAATCCGGCCCGCGCGGCGCGCCCGGCGGCGGCCGCGAACTGCTCCCTCAGATCGGTGAGCTGGGCCCGGGACAGTTCGCGCGGCACCTGCCCGCCGGGCTTGTACGGCAGGGGCGAGGCGGCGACGAGGGGCCAGTTGCCGTCGTCGAGCGGCTCGTCCATGCCCTCCCACATCGGCCTGGTCGAGCCCTTGCGCCCGCTGTGGCCGAGCTGCACGCCGACCGCGGTGCCGGGCGCCCGTTCGTGCACGAAGCCGGTGATCCGCCGCCACGCCTCGGCCTGCCGCCCGGTGTAGAGGCCCGTACAGCCCGGGGTGATGCGTCCCTCGGGGCTGACGCACACCATCTCGGTCATCACCAGTCCGGCCCCGCCGAGCGCACGGGCGCCGAGGTGCACGAGGTGGAAGTCGCCGGGGACGCCGTCGACCGCCGAGTACATGTCCATGGGCGAGACGACGACCCGGTTGCGCAGGGTCAGCCCGCGCATCCGGAACGGGGTGAACATCGGGGGCGTACCGGGCGGGCAGCCGAACTCGCGCTCCACGGCCCCGGTGAAGCGGGCGTCGCGCAGCCGCAGGTTGTCGTGGGTGACGCGACGGCTGCGGGTGAGCAGGTTGAAGGCGAACCGGCGGGGCGGTTCGTCGAGGTACAGGTGGAGCTGCTCGAACCACTCCAGACTGGCCCGGGCCGCGCGCTGGGCGGAGGCGACGACCGGCCGGCGCTCCGCCTCGTAGGCGGCCAGCGCGGCCTCGGGCGAGGGGTGTTCCTCCAGGCACGCGGCGAGCGCCAGCGCGTCCTCGACGGCGAGCTTGGTGCCGGAGCCGATGGAGAAGTGCGCGGTGTGGGCGGCGTCGCCGAGCAGCACGACGGTGCCGTGCGACCAGCGCTCGTTGACGACCGTGCGGAAGGTGGTCCACGCCGAGTCGTCGGACTTCAGCGGACGCCCGCCGAGCGCGTCGGCGAAGGTCTTGGCGCAGCGTCCGACCGACTCACCCGCGTCCATCCCGTCGAACCCGGCGGCCCGCCACACCTCCTCGCGCATCTCGACGATCACGGTGGAGGCGTCGGTGGAGTACGGGTAGCCGTGGAGCTGCATCACGCCGTGCTCGGTCTCGGCGGTCTCGAAGCGGAAGGCGTCGAAGGCGAAGTCCGCGGCCAGCCAGATGTAGCGGCAGCGGTGCGCGGTGATCCGGGGCCGGAAGACGTGGGCGAAGGCCTCGCGCGTGGTGCTGTGCACCCCGTCGGCGGCCACCACCAGGTCGTACGTCTCCGCCAGCCGCGCCGGGTCGGGGGCCTCGGTGCGAAAGCGCAGGTCGACCCCGAGGGAGCGGCAGCGCTCGTGCAGGATCTCCAGCAGGCGGTGCCTGCCGAGGGCGGCGAAGCCGTGTCCCCCGCAGGTGTGGCGGACGCCCCGGTGGACGACGTCGATGTCGTCCCAGCGGACGAAGTCCCTCTGCAGCGCCGCGTGGACCTCGGGGTCGGCGTGCTCGATGCCGCCGAGGGTCTCGTCCGAGAGGACGACTCCGAAGCCGAAGGTCCGGTCGGGGACGTTGCGTTCCCAGAGGGTGATCTCCCGGCCGGGGTCCAGGCGCTTGAGCAGCGCGGCGGTGTAGAGGCCGCCGGGGCCTCCGCCGACGACCGCGATGCGTCGGGGGCGGTGCGTCGTTCCGGGCGGGCGCGGGTCCGTTCCGGTCGACCGCGCCCGTGCGGCGGTGGCCGCGGATCCGGAACGGTCCCGCGCCCCCGGAGGAGTGGCGGTCCCCTGCGTTGCGGGCATCGCCTCACCTCCCTCGCCACTTCGGCGGGCGCTTCTCGGTGAAGGCGGCGTGGAACTCCGCGTAGTCCTCGCCGTTCATCAGGAGGGCCTGGGTCGACGCGTCGAGTTCGACCGCCGCCGACAGCGGCATGTCCAGTTCGGCCGTGAGGAGGGCCTTGGTCCGGGCGTGGGCCAGGGCGGGGCCGTCGGCCAGGCGGCGGGCCAGGGCGCGGGCGGCCTCGTCGGCGCCGCCCTCGTCGGCGAGCGCGCCGACCAGGCCGATGCGCTCGGCCTCCGGTGCGCGCACCGTGTCGCCCAGCATCAGCAGCCGGGTGGCGTGGCCGAGACCGACCACCCGGGGCAGGAGGTACGCCGCGCCCATGTCACCGCCCGACAGGCCGACCCGGGTGAAGAGGAAGGCGAAGCGGGCGCCGGGGTCGGCGACCCTGAAGTCGGCGGCCAGGGCGAGGACCGCGCCGGCGCCCGCCGCCACCCCGTGCACCGCGGCGATCACCGGGAACGGACACTCCCGTACCGCCCGCACCACCTGGCCGGTCATCCGGTTGAAGTCGAGGAGCTGGGCGGTGTCCATGGCGAGGGTGGCGCCGATGATCTCGTCGACGTCGCCGCCGGAGCAGAAGCCGCGCCCCTCGCCGGCCAGCACCAGGGCCCGCACGGTCCGCTCCCGGGACAGTTCGGCCAGCAGGTCGCGCAGGTCGGCGTAGGCGCCGAAGGTGAGCGCGTTGAGCTTGTCGGGGCGGGCGAGGGTGACCGTGGCGACGCCGTCGGCGAGGTCGACGCGCAGGTGCTCCCAGTGGGCGGTGCGGGCGGCGGAGCCGGTGAAGGGACTCATGAGGGCGGCCTCCTGGGGCGGGCGCTGCGCTGCTCAGTGAGCTCTGCCCGACGAATCTATCACTCTTCGGTGACTGTCGTCACGGGTGCGCGATACACCGTTCGGGCGGGGCCCCGGGACCCCGCCCCCTCGAAGGGCCCCGCCGGGCGCGCCGTACCATGGGCAGCCGAAAAGCAGGAGCGCCCGCTCCACGAACGGATCCGCCGTGCACGAACCTCCCGCCGCCCCCACCTCCTGGCGCGTCGCGCTGCCGCACACCACCGCGGCGGTGCCCGTGGCCCGTGCGCTGGTCCGTACGGCACTGGCCGAGCGGGAGCACTCCGCCGACTGCGACACGGCGGAGCTGCTGACGGCGGAGCTGGTGGCCAACGCCGTGGAGCACACCTCGGGGAGCACCCCGATCGAGCTGGTGGTGCGGCTGCTGCCGACCGGCTGCCAGGTCGAGGTGCACGACGCCGACCCGGAGCCGCCCGGCGACCTCACCCGCCCGGCCCGCGGCATGCCCGATCCCTGGCAGGAGCACGGGCGGGGGCTGCTGCTGATCCGCACCCTGAGCTCGTCCTGCGGACACCGCCCCACCGAGTCCGGCAAGGCGGTGTGGTTCCGGCTGCCGGGCCAGCGCCGCCCGGTCTGAGCGGACGCGGCGGCTCAGGCGAGGGTCGCGACCAGGACCGCCTTGATCGTGTGCATGCGGTTCTCCGCCTCGTCGAAGACGACCGAGTGCGCCGACTCGAACACCTCGTCGGTCACCTCCAGGGAGGTGAGGCCGTGGCTCTCGAAGATCTCCCGGCCGACCTTGGTGCCGAGGTCGTGGAAGGCGGGCAGGCAGTGCAGGAACCGGACGTCCGGGTTGCCCGTGGCGCGCAGGACGTCCATGGTCACCGCGTACGGGGCGAGGGCCTCGATCCGCTCGTCCCAGACCTCCTTGGGCTCCCCCATGGAGACCCAGACGTCCGTGGCGACGAAGTCGGCGCCCGCGACGCCCTCGGCGACGTCCTCGGTGAGGGTGACGCGGGCCCCGCTCGACGCGGCCAGTTCCCGCGCCCGGTCGACGACCTCCTCGGCGGGCCAGTAGGACTTCGGGGCGACGATGCGCACGTCCATGCCCAGCAGGGCCGCGGTCACGAGGTAGGAGTTGCCCATGTTGAAGCGGGCGTCGCCGAGGTAGGCGAAGGCGATGTCCGTGAGCGGCTTGGCGCTGTGCTCGGTCATCGTCAGCACGTCGGCGAGCATCTGGGTGGGGTGCCAGTCGTCGGTGAGCCCGTTGTAGACGGGCACCCCGGCGTACGCCGCGAGCTCCTCCACCTTGGCCTGGCTGTCGCCCCGGTACTCGATCCCGTCGTACATCCGGCCCAGCACCCGCGCGGTGTCCTTCACGGACTCCTTGTGGCCGATCTGCGAGCCGGACGGGTCGAGGTACGTCGTCGAGGCGCCCTGGTCGGCGGCCGCCACCTCGAACGCGCAGCGCGTGCGCGTCGAGGTCTTCTCGAAGATCAGCGCGATGTTCCTGCCCCGCAGGTACCGGTGCTCGGTCCCGGCCCGCTTGGCCGCCTTCAGTTCGGCGGCCAGCTCCAGCAGGCCGAGGAACTCCTCCGCCGTGAAGTCCACCTCCTTGAGGAAGTGGCGGCCGGCGAGGGCGGTCGGGACAGACGCCATGGGGTGCTCCAGGGATGGGGGGACACGAATCGTTGGAAGTATATACGAACTTTTGTATTTCTATACAGCCCCCGGTACCGCGTCCCGCTGGACGGGACAGCTCATGCAGCGCGGCCCGCCCCTGCCCCGGCCCAGCTCGCTGCCGGGGATCTCTATCACCTCGATGCCCTGCTTGCGCAGGTGCGTGTTGGTGGTGACGTTCCGTTCGTAGGCGACGACGACGCCCGGCTCGACGGCCAGGACGTTGCAGCCGTCGTCCCACTGCTCGCGCTCGGCCGCGTGCACGTCCTGGGTGGCGGTCAGCACCCGGATCTCGCTGAGCCCCAGCGCGGCGGCGATCGCGCGGTGCATGTGCTCCGGCGGATGGTCGGTGACCTTCAGCTCCTTGTCCCCCGCGCCCGGCTCGATGGTGTACGAGCGGAGCATGCCGAGGCCCGCGTACTGGGTGAAGGTGTCGCCGTCGACCATCGTCATCACGGTGTCGAGGTGCATGAAGGCCCGCCGCTTCGGCATGTCGAGGGCGACGATGGTGTGGGCGGAGCCGGCCGCGAACAGCTTGTGCGCCAGCATCTCCACCGCCTGCGGGGTGGTCCGCTCGCTCATCCCGATCAGCACCGCGCCGTTGCCGATGACCAGCACGTCCCCGCCCTCGATGGTGGACGGGTAGTCGGCCTGCCCCTCGGACCAGACGCGGAAGGGCTCCGCGCGGAACAGCGGGTGGTGCCGGTAGATCGCCTCGAAGTGCACGGTCTCGCGCTGCCGGGCCGGCCAGCGCATCGCGTTGATCGCGACGCCGTCGTAGATCCAGGCGGAGGTGTCGCGGGTGAAGAGGTGGTTGGGCAGCGGGCCGAGCAGGAAGTCGTCGAGCTCCATCGCGTGGAAGCGCACCGAGGTGGGCTCCGGGTGGGCGTCCAGGAACTCCCGCTTGGTCATCCCGCCGATCAGCACCTCGGCGAGCTCGGGCGCCGGCAGCGTCTCGAACGCGGCCCGCAGGTGGTCGGTGGCCAGCGGACCGTACTCCTTCTCGTCGAAGACGCGGTCCAGGACGAGCGCGCGGGCCTGCGGGAGGTCCAGCGTCTCGGTGAGCAGGTCGCCGAAGAGGTGGACGACGACACCGCGGTCGCGCAGCACGTCGGCGAACCCGTCGTGCTCGGCGCGCGCCCGGCGCACCCAGAGCACGTCGTCGAAGAGCAGGGCGTCCTTGTTGCTGGGGGTGAGCCTCTTGAGCTCGAGATCGGGCCGGTGCAGGATCACGCGGCGCAGCCGCCCGGCCTCGGAGTCGACGTGGTAGGTCATGCCTTTCATCCTGACCGCCCGGGCACGGGTTCACCCCTGTCCCCCGGCTCCCGGGTCCCGGCCCTCCGCCTGCGCCGGACCCGGCCCGCCCCGGCCCGGGCGGCGATCCGGCCGGCGGGGTGCCCGCCGTGGCGCGGGGACCGGCGGGCAGGAGGGCAGGGGCGCGATCGCGGGCCCGCCCGGACCGGGGCGGAAACCGGCCCGGTCCGGACAGGCCCCGGAGGGCCCGCCCGGACCGGGCCGCGGTGCGCGTCCGTCCCCCTACAGCCGCGGGTCCACCGGCTCCGACTCCAGGGCCAGTACGGCGAAGACCGGCTCGTGGACCCGCCACAACGGCTCGCCCCCGGCCAGGCGGTCCAGGGCCTCCAGACCCAGGGCGTACTCGCGCAGGGCGAGGGAGCGCTTGTGGCCGAGGAAGCGGTGGCGCAGGCGGGCCAGGTTCTCCGGACGGGTGTACTCGGGGCCGTAGACGATCCGCAGGTACTCGCGGCCCCGGCACTTGACGCCGGGCTGCACCGGACGGCCCTTGTCGTCGTGGACCAGCGCGCCGGCCGGCTTGACGACCATGCCCTCGCCGCCGCGCCCGGTCATCTCCAGCCACCAGTCGACTCCGGCGCGCACGGACTCGGGGTCGGCCGTGTCGACGTGGAGGCGGCGGGTGGTCCGCAGCAGTCCGGTGGTGTCGTGCTCGACCATGCGGTCGATGAGGGCGAGCTGCTCGTCGTGGGGCAGGGCGGCCAGGCTGCGGCCCTGGACGGCGAGGATCTGGAACGGGGCCAGCCGGACGCCCTCCAGGCCGTCGACGGGCCAGCAGTAGCGGCGGTACGCGGCGGTGAACGCCGAGGCGGCGTCCGCCCGCTCGCGCTGACGGGCCAGCAGGTCCCCGACGTCCACCCCGCGGGCCGCGGCGCCCTCCAGGGCGGCCAGGGCGCCCGGGAAGGCCGCGCCGGAGGCGGCGCCGACCGCCGCGTACTGGGAGCGCAGCAGACCCGAGGCCTTCAGCGACCACGGCATCAGTTCGGCGTCCAGCAGCAGCCAGTCGGTGTCGAGTTCCGCCCACAGGCCGGCCTCGGTGACCGCCGTGCGCAGCCGGCCGAGGACCTCCTCCGTGGCGGAGGCGTCGGCGAAGAAGGGGCGGCCGGTGCGGGTGTACAGCGAACCGGTCTCCCCTCCGCAGGCGCCGAAGCGCCGGGCGGCCGCGTCGGCGTCGCGGCAGACCAGGGCGACCGCGCGGGAGCCCATGTGCTTCTCCTCGCACACCACCCGGGCCACGCCGTCCCGCGCGTACTGGGCGAACGCCTCGACCGGGTGCTCCAGGTAGCCGTCGAGCTGCGAGGTGGCGGTGGGCGCCATCGTCGGCGGGAGGTACGGCAGCAGGCGCGGGTCGATCGCGAAGCGGCTCATGACCTCCAGGGCCGCGGCGGCGTTCTCCTCGCGGACCGCTATCCGGCCGTGGTGCCGGGTCTCGACGAAGCGGCGCCCGTGCACGTCCGCCAGGTCCAGCGGACGGCCCTCGTGGCCGCCGGGGGCCTCGGTGCGCAGCGGGCGGGCCGGCTCGTACCAGACCCGCTCGGCCGGCACGTCGACCAGTTCCCGCTCCGGCCAGCGCAGCGCGGTGAGCTTGCCGCCGAAGACGGCGCCGGTGTCCAGGCAGATGGTGTTGTTGAGCCAGGTCGCCTCCGGGACCGGGGTGTGGCCGTAGACCACGGCGGCCCGGCCGCGGTAGTCCTCCGCCCACGGGTAGCGCACGGGCAGGCCGAACTCGTCGGTCTCGCCGGTGGTGTCGCCGTAGAGGGCGTGGCTGCGGACCCGGCCGGAGGTGCGGCCGTGGTACTTCTCCGGCAGACCGGCGTGGCAGACCACCAGCCGGCCGCCGTCGAGGACGTAGTGGCTGACCAGTCCGTCGATGAACTCCCGCACCTCGGCGCGGAACTCCTCGCTCTCGCCGTCCATCTGCGCGACGGTCTCGGCCAGTCCGTGGGTGTGCTGCACCCTGCGGCCCCTGAGGTGGCGGCCGAACTTGTTCTCGTGGTTGCCGGGCACGCACAGCGCGTCGCCCGCCTTCACCATGGCCATCACGCGGCGCAGCACACCGGGGCTGTCCGGGCCGCGGTCGACGAGGTCGCCGACGAAGACGGCCGTGCGGCCCTCGGGGTGCGTGCCGTCGACGTACCCCAGCTTGCCGAGCAGCGCCTCCAGTTCGGCCGCGCAGCCGTGGACGTCGCCGATGACGTCGAAGGGGCCGGTGAGGTGGGTGAGGTCGTTGAACCGCTTCTCGGTGACGACGGTGGCGTGCTCGACCTCCTCCACGCCGCGCAGCACGTGCACCTTGCGGAAGCCCTCGCGCTCCAGGTGGCGCAGGGAGCGGCGGAGTTCGCGGGTGTGGCGCTGGATCACCCGGCGGGGCATGTCGGCGCGGTCGGTGCGGGCCGCGTTGCGCTCGGCGCACACCTGCTCGGGCACGTCGAGCACGATGGCGATCGGCAGGACGTCGTGCTTCCTGGCCAGCTCGATCAGCTGCCGCCGGCCCTCCTGCTGCACGTTGGTCGCGTCGACGACGGTGCGGCGGCCGGCGGCCAGCCGCTTGCCGGCGATGTAGTGCAGCACGTCGAAGGCGTCGCGCGACGCGCTCTGGTCGTTCTCGTCGTCGGCGACCAGGCCGCGGCAGAAGTCGGAGGAGACGACCTCGGTGGGCTTGAAGTGGCGGCGGGCGAAGGTGGACTTGCCCGACCCGGAGGCGCCGACGAGCACCACGAGGGAGAGGTCGGTGACGGGCAGGGCGCGGGGCCGCGCGGAGGTGTCGGTGGTGGTCATGCGGCCTTCGCCTCCTGAGCGGTGCCGGCCGTGAACACGGCCATCTGGGTGGGCGGTCCGACCTCGGGGTCGTCCGGTCCGACGGGGAGGAACTCCACCGCGTAGCCGTGGCGTCCGGCCACCTCGGCCGCCCAGGCGCGAAACTCCGCGCGGGTCCACTCGAAGCGGTGGTCACCGTGGCGGACGTGGCCGGCCGGGAGGGTCTCCCAGCGCACGTTGTACTCCACGTTGGGGGTGGTCACGAGGACCGTGCGGGGGCGGGCCGCGCCGAACACCGCGTATTCCAGGGCGGGCAGCCGGGGCGGGTCGAGGTGCTCGATCACCTCGCTGAGCACGGCGGCGTCGTAGCCCTTGAGGCGCTTGTCGGTGTAGGACAGCGATCCCTGGAGGAGCCGGACGCGCGCCGCCTGCCGCTCCCCCATGCGGTCCAGCCTGAGCCGCCGGGAGGCGACGGCGAGCGCCCGCGTCGACACGTCGACGCCGACGATCTCGGTGAACGACGGGTCCTCGAGCAGTGCCTGGACGAGCTGGCCCTGGCCGCAGCCGAGGTCGAGCACCCGGGCGGCGCCGGACGCGCGGAGCGCGGCGAGGATCGCCTCCCGCCGCCGCACGGCGAGCGGGGTCGGCCTCTCCTCCGCCTCCGTCTCCGCCGTCACGGCGTTGTCGATCTCCTCGACGTCGCTGTCGTCGGCCTCGGCCAGCCGGACCAGCTCGAGGCGCTCCATGGCCCGGCGGGTCAGCGACCAGCGGCGGGAGAGGTAGCGGCTGGTGATCAGCTTCTGCTCCGGGTGCCCGGGCAGCCAGCCCTCACCGGCGCGCAGCAGCTTGTCGACCTCGTCGGGGGAGACCCAGTAGTGCTTGGCGTCGTCGAGGACGGGGAGCAGGACGTACAGGTGGCGCAGGGCCTCGGCGAGGGTGAGCGTGCCCGCCTCCAGGACCAGGCGCACGTACCGCGACTCGCCCCACTCGGGGAACTCGGCGTCCAGGGCCACGGGCTCGGCGGTGACCGTCCAGCCGAGCGGCTCGAAGAGCCGGCGGACGAGTCCGGCGCCGCCGCGGGCGGGCAGCGCGGGCACCTCGACGCGCAGCGGGCGCGGCTGCGCGGGGAGCTCCGGGCGGGCGGCGCACACCCCGCGCATCGCGCTGGAGAAGACACCGCTCAGCGCGACGGCGAGCAGGGAGGACGCCGCGTACGGGCGGTCGTTGACGTACTGCGCGAGGGCGGCGTCGGGGGCGCCGCCGCGGCCCTTGCCCCTGCCGCGCCGGACCAGTGCCACCGCGTCCACCTCCAGCAGCAGCGCCGCCGTGCAGCGCTCGGCGTCCGCCTCGGGGTAGAGGACGTGCGCCGTGCCGTAGGACGTGGAGAACGCCTGCGCCTTCTCGGGATGCTTGTGGAGCAGGAAACCGAGGTCGGTCGCGGGGCGCTGGGGGGAGCCGGTGGTACTGATCGTCAGGAACACGGTGGTTACACCTCGAAACCCTTCTGAGCTGCGGGTACGCGCCGGATGCGGGCGCGCGGTGCCAACGTACCGGGAACGGTCGGGAAGGCTCCGGGAATTTCGGGGCGCGTGCGGCGGGGCCGCCCGTGCGCACGGACGGCCCCGTTTCCCGCGGGCGGGTGCTACGACAGCTGGGACTGGACCTGGGCGGAGATCAGCTCCAGGTGGTCGAGGTCGTGCAGGTCGAGGACCTGGAGGTAGACGCGGCTGCAGCCGGTCTCGGCGTAGCGGCCGATCTTGTCGACGACCTCGGCCGGGGAGCCCGCCAGGCCGTTGGCCCTGAGCTCGTCGACCTCGCGGCCGATCGCGGCGGCGCGGCGGGCGACCTCCTGGTCGTCCTTGCCGACGCAGACGACCAGGGCGTTGGAGTAGACGAGGTCGCCCGGGTCGCGGCCGGCCTCCCGGGCGGCGTCGCGGACCCGGCCGAACTGGCGGGCGGTGTCCTCGATCGAGGCGAAGGGCATGTTGAACTCGTCGGCGAACCGGGCCGCCAGGCGCGGGGTGCGGGTCGCGCCGTGGCCGCCGATGAGGACCGGCACCTTGGACTGGGCCGGCTTGGGCAGCGCGGGCGACCTGGTGAGGTCGTAGTGGGTGCCGTGGTAGTCGAAGGTCTTGCCGGTCTCGGTGGCCCACAGGCCGGTGACGATCTCCAGCTGCTCCTCCAGGCGGGCGAACTTCTCCTTGGGGAAGGGGATGCCGTACGCCTTGTGCTCCTCCTCGAACCAGCCGGCGCCCAGGCCCAGCTCGACGCGGCCGCCGGACATCTGGTCGACCTGGGCGACCTGGATGGCGAGCACGCCGGGGAGGCGGAAGGTGCCGGCGGTCATCAGGGTGCCGAGCCGGATGCGCCTGGTCTCGCGGGCGAGGCCGGCGAGGGTGATCCAGGCGTCGGTGGGGCCGGGCAGGCCGTCGGCGGAGCCCATGCTGAGGTAATGGTCGGAGCGGAAGAAGGCGTCGAAGCCGAGGTCCTCGGTGGCCTTGGCGACGGTGAGGAGGGTGTCGTAGGTGGCGCCCTGCTGGGGTTCGGTGAAGATGCGAAGATCCATGGTTCCATCCTGCACGGTCCGGGACGGATTCGCGCAGCTCAGCGGGGCGGCGCTGGCGGGGTGTCTCCGCCGCTCCCGGCTCCGCTCGAGCGGGAGGTGCCCCGTCGCCCCTGCGGCACGACTGCCCGCGGAGGGCGGTGAGCGGTGGGCGGGTGGGGGTCAGCCGGCTTCTCGTTGCAGGAGGAGGGCTTCGTGGGTGGCCAGTTTGCGGAGCATTTCCAGGACGCGGTCACGGGACTCGTCCGCCGCGTCGATGGCCTCCATGCACTGCCAGTACGTCGCCTCGTCCTCCGCGGAGGAGGCGAGGCCCACCAGGGCGATGCCGACCTCGCCGAGCAGACCGCCGAGGTGCATCAGGACCGGGTGGGGCTCGCCCAGCTCGGTGAGCCGGGCCGCGCGCAGTTCGCCCGGATCCAGGTCCGGGATGTCGAGCACTCCGCAGCCACGGCCTGCCAGCTCGGTCAACCCCAGCGCCTCGCCCCGTAGTTCGGGTGGGCCGGCGACGGCGAGGCGGCTCCCTATCGCCTGCGCCAGGGCCTGCGCCTGCCACACCTCGGTCAGCAGCTCCCCCGCGCCGCCGCCCGCGGCCAGGGCTCGCCTGCTCGTCATGATGAGCCGCACAGCGTCCATGCGCTGCCCCCGTCCGTCCGACGCGCTGCCCACGCGTCCGCATCCGTTGAACTCCCCTGTTCACTACCCAGAGTGAGGGAACGTGAGACAAAAAGCCAGAGGAAAAACGAAATCTTCGGACAATGATGCGCACACGACTCACTTTCCGCTCACGGAGAGTGACCGTTCGACTCCCCCGGCGGGAATCTGCGCTCGTTGCGGTCGATCTTCGCGGCCAGCGCGGTCAGCGGGTCGACGCCGAGCACCTCGCAGAACTGGAGCAGATAGGCGAGGACGTCGGCGACCTCGTCGCGCACACGGTGCGCGGTGTCCGGGTCGTCCATCACGCGGGCGGACTCCTCGGGCGTCAACCACTGGAATATCTCCAGGAGTTCGGACGCCTCCACGCTGAGCGCGGCGGCGAGGTTCTTCGGGGTGTGGTGGGGCTGCCAGTTCCGCGCGGCGGCGAACTCGGCGAGCCGGTGCTGGAGTGCCGTGAGCTCGAGGGGCCCGGGCCCACGGTCACGTTCGGCGTCGTACGGATCGGTCACGGTCCAGGTGTACCACCGTCACCCCGCTCTCCCCCGCCGCCCACGAGGCGTCGCTCGCCGTCCCCACCAGCCGGATGTGCCCGCGCTCGCACATCCGCGCCGCCAGCCGCAGCAGTTCCCCCCGCTGCCCCGGGTCCAGCGCCCGGTCCAGTCCGTCGGCGAGGACCGTGAGGGTCTGGAGCGCGGCGGGGACCTCGCCGGGCGCGTCGACCTCCAGCACACCGGGACCGGTGAGCAGGACCAGGGCGAGGGCGGTGTACCGCAGCTCGCCGTCGCCGAGGCGCCGCAGGTCCGTGCGGGTGCCGTCGCCCCGGTCGAGGAGGGCGCGGACCAGGCGGCCGGCGTCGTACGGTTCGGCGAGCAGGTCGGTGACCGGCCCGGCGCATCCGGCGCGCACCGCGTCCACGAGGAGGGCGTGCCGGCGTCCGCACTCGGCGCGGGTGCGCCACAGGACGTCGGCGAGGTTGTCGCAGCCGCCGAGCAGCCGTCCGGTGCCGGTCGGGACGGGGCCCCGCATCCGCTCGGGCCGGGGGTCGCAGGGGAAGACGGACCGCAGGGCGACCACCGTCTGCTCGACGGCGGCGAGCACCCTGCGCTGCCCGGGGGTCCTGCCGGCGACGCGCAGCGGCAGCAGCGCGGTGCCGAGCCGGTCGTCCGGCAGCGGGGCGCGGGTCACCGGCGTGGCCCCCGCCGTGTGCCAGGCGGCCTGTACGGTGCGCCGGCCGGGGTCGCGCAGGGCGGTCTCCAGCAGGACCGTCCCGTCGGCCGTCAGCCGCTCCCCCACGATCCGCAGCCCGGGTTCGGCCTGTACGGCGACGTCCAGCCGGACCGGTCCCTCGGGACCGTCGGCGGTGCAGCCGATGCGGAAGCCCCGGCGGCGCTGGGCGTCGGCGCGGGCCCGCTCCGGCACACAGGCGCCGGGGTCCGGGAACACCTCGCCCAGCTCGGCCCCGCCGCCGAGCCGGGCCAGCGCCTCGTACGCCCGCAGCGCGCTGGTCTTGCCGCTCCCGCTGGGCCCGGCGAGCAGGGTGAGCGCCCCCAGCGGGAGGTGGACGCCGCGGTGGCCGGCGAAGGCGGACAGCCGCAGCTCGGTGACCCGGGGCTGCCGGGGGCGCCCGCCGGGGGCCGGGGGCGCAGGTGAGGGGGCGGTGGCCGGGTGGGGCGGGGAGGCGGGGGTGGTCATGGGCGGGACGCTAAGGGGTCCGGTACGGGGCGAACCGTTCCGCTCGGCGGTCTTCCCACGATCGGGCGACGCGCTCAGGCGCCCGGGACCCCCACCCCCTCCATCAGCCCCGTGACCTCCGTGCCGGCCGGGGTCAGGAGGAAGACGTTGCGGTCGACCCGGTGCATTCCGCTGGCCAGGCCGAAGACGACGCCCGTGCTGAAGTCCAGGACCCGCTTGGCGACCTCGGTCTCCGCGCTGGTCAGGTCCAGCAGGACCGGTATCCCGGACATCAGGGTCTCGGCGACCTCGCGGGCGTCCGCGAACACGTTCACGCGCAGGACGACGAAGCGGCGGCGCGCCTCCGTCGCGGCCTCGGGCAGGGCGCGGTGACCCACCGCGGACGGCCATGCGTCGCGGCCCCGCAGCGGAACGACCTGGGCGAGCCCCTCCCACTGTTCGTCGGTGACGTCGTGGCTGTTCACCGGCATGCTCCGTCCCCTGTCGCGCTGACTGTCTGCATCGGGCAATTCTTACTCATGGTCACCCGTTCGGCCCAATAACGACACGGTCCGCCATCGCGGTGCTCGCACAACGTGACGTCTGCCCCGGTGTCCCCCGGATATCCGGGGCGCCGCCGAGGACCGCGCCGCTCGCGCGGAAAGCCCCCGCGAGCGGGCCGGATCCGCCCGGCCGCGTCGCCCGACCGCCGTGCCGCGCGCCCGCGTTGACCCGGACCCGCCCGGGCCGGTTGCATGGGCGCATGGCCGGTGAAGCAGACGGTGTGGTGGGGCCCGTGGTCGCCTTCGAGACGCAGGAGGACTGGGAGGCGTGGTTGGAGGAGCATCAGGACGACGCCGACGGGGTGTGGCTGAGGATCCCGAGGAAGGGATCCGGGATCGCCGGGGTCGACTACGCCACCGCCCTGGAGTCGGCGCTGTGCTACGGCTGGATCGACGGGCACAAGAAGGGGCTGGACGACACCCACTGGCTGCAGCGCTTCACGCCGCGCCGGCCGCGCAGCCGGTGGTCGGCGGTCAACCGGAAGAAGGCCCTCGGCCTCATCGCGCAGGGGCGGATGCGGCCGTCCGGGCTGCGCGAGGTGGAGCGGGCGCGGGCGGACGGCCGCTGGGAGGCCGCGTACGCGAGCCAGAGCACGGCGACCGTCCCCGACGACCTGCGGGCGGCGCTGGACGCGGCGCCCGCGGCCGGTGAGTTCTTCGGCACCCTCGACAGCCGCAACCGCTACGCGATCCTGCACCGGATCGAGGAGGCCAAGCGGCCGCGGACGCGGGCGGCCCGGATCGAGAAGCTCGTCGCCATGCTCGCCGAGGGGAGGAAGATCCACCCGTGACGGAGCGGCGGGCGTCCGGGGTCAGCCCGCGACGACCGCCTCCGCCGCCGCCACACCGCAGACGCGGGCCGCGCCGTGGGTGGCGACGTGCAGGGCGCCACGCGGCGCGGACTGCGGTACGCCCATCTCCACCACCACGGTGTCCGGGCCGGCGGCGATCAGGGCGTCCAGGGCGGTACGCATCCACGGGTGCCGGTGCTCGTCGCGGACCACGGCGACCACGCGCCGGCCGGCCGCCGCCCTCACCGCCTCGTCCCCGGCGCCGGGGCCGGTGAAGTGGCCGGTGGTGGTGCCCGGCAGCAGCCGCTCCAGCTCCGCGCCGACGCCCCACGGGGTCTCGTCGCCCACGGCGATGTTCGGGGCCGGGGTGAAGGTGGCCACGTACACCGGTCCGGTGACCGGCGCGGCGCCGGCGGCGCGGGTGACGGTCACCGCGCGGCGGGCCGCGGTGAGGCCGATCTCCGGATCGGGTCCGGCGGCCGCGGCCGGGGAGCGCCGTACGCCGGCGGTCCACTCGGCCAGCGCGCGCACCCGGGCGGCGGCGTCGGCGAGCCGCTCCTCGGGCAGTTCGCCGGAGCGCACGGCGGCGACCAGCGCGTCCTGGAGGCTCTGCACGGTGCCCTCGTCGCACAGCCCGCCGCCCACGCAGATCGCGTCGGCGCCGGCGGCGATGGCGAGGACGACCCCGTGCTCCAGGCCGTAGGTGCCGGAGATGGCGCGCATCTCCATGCCGTCGGTGACGATCAGCCCCTCGTAGCCGAGCTCGCCGCGCAGCAGGTCGGTGAGGATGCGCCGGGAGAGGGTGGCCGGACGGTCCGGGTCGAGGACCGGCACCCGGATGTGCGCGCTCATCACGGCGCGGGTGCCGGCCGCGATGGCCGCACGGAAGGGCTGGAGCTCGCGCTCGTGGAGCGTGCCGGCGTCGAGGTCGATGTGCGGGATGGCGTGGTGGGAGTCGACGCTGGTGTCGCCGTGGCCGGGGAAGTGCTTGGTGCAGGCGGCGACGCCGGTGGACTGCAGTCCCTCGACGTAGGCGGCGGTGTGCCGGGCGACCAGGGCGGTGTCCCCGCCGAAGGAACGCACGCCGATCACCGGGTTGTCGGGGTTGGCGTTGACGTCGGCGGACGGCGCCCAGTTGAAGTTGACCCCGCACGCGGCGAGCCGGCGGCCCAGCTCGCGGGCGACGCCCCGGGTCAGGCCGGTGTCGTCGACGGCGCCGAGGGCGTGGTTGCCGGGGAAGGAGGAGCCGGTGCGGACCTCCAGGCGGGTGACGTCGCCGCTCTCCTCGTCGATGGCGACCAGCAGGTCGTCCCGTTCGGCCCGCAGCTGCGCGGTGAGGGCGGTGACCTGCTCGGCGGTGGTGACGTTGCGGCCGAAGAGGGCGACGGAGGCGAGGCCCTCGGCCAGCCGCCGGCGCACCCAGTCGGGCGCGCTGGTGCCGGCGAAGCCCGGCTGCAGTACGGCGAGCGCGTCCCGGGTGAGGGTGTCGGTGCCGGTGGTGAATGTCGTCATCGGGTGGCGTTATCCCTTCACGGCGCCCGCGGTGAGACCGCTGACGGCCCTGCGCTGCAGGAAGACGAAGAGGATCAGGATCGGAACGGCGAACAGGGAGGAGGCGGCCATGGTGGCGCCCCAGTCGTCGCCGAACTGGGTCTGGAAACTGGACAGCCACAGCGGCAGGGTCTGCGCGCCCCCGGCCTCCTTGCTGAGCACCAGGACGAGGGGGAACTCGTTCCACGCGGTGATGAAGCCGAACATGGAGGTGGACATCAGGCCCGGCGCGAGCAGCGGCAGGATGACCCGGCGGAACGCCTGGGCGCGGGTGCAGCCGTCGACCATCGCCGACTCCTCCAGCTCCTTGGGCACGGCGGCGACGAAGCCGCGCAGCGTCAGGATGGTGAAGGGCAGGATCATCATCATGTAGAAGGCCGTGAGCGGCACCAGGCTGTTCAGCAGGGAGGCGTCCCGCACGATCATGTAGATCGCGATGACCATGACCTCCCAGGGCGCCATCTGGGCCAGCATGAAGCCGATGACGAAGCCGCGCCGCCCCCTGAAGCGCATGCGCGCCAGGGCGAAGGAGCCGGCCAGCGCGATGACCAGCGAGAAGAGGACGGCCAGACAGGTGACGGTCAGCGAGTTGCGGACGTACGTCCAGAAGTGGTCGGCGTCGATCGCGGTCCTGAAGTGCTCGAACGTGACGTCGGTGGGGAACCAGACGGGGGTCTCCGAGATGATGTCGCCGGTCGGCTTGAACGCCGTGGAGAACATCCAGTACACGGGGAAGACGCAGACGGCGAACAGGACGACGGCCGTGACGTTGGGCCACAGGCGGCCGAAGAGCGAGCGCTTCACAGCTCGTCCTCCTCTTGCTTGAGCACGATCCTGAGGTAGTAGGCGGTCAGGCCGAGCATGATCAGGACGGTCAGCACCGCGATCGCCGCGCCCATGCCGTAGTGCTGGTTGCCGACGCCCTCGACGTAGGCGTAGACGGGCAGGATCTCGGTGAGCCGGTCGGGGCCGCCGCCGTTGAAGGTGAAGACCTGGACGAAGGCCTTGAAGATCCAGATGATCTCCAGGAACGTCGTGGCGTAGAGGAACGGCCGCAGGAACGGCAGGGTGACCGTGGTGAAACTGCGCCAGGCGCCGGCGCCGTCGAGGGCGGCGGCCTCGTACAGTTCGCCGGGGATGGTGGTGGTCGCCGCGTAGAGGTTGATCGCGACGAACGGGACGGACATCCAGACGATCAGCAGGGTGACGACGAAGAACGTCGACATCTGGCTGCTGGTCCAGCTGTAGTCGGCCATGGAGTGCCAGCCGAGCTTGTCCAGGACCCAGTTGACGACGCCGAAGCGCTGGGCGAACAGCCACTGGTAGACGGTGGTGGCGGCCACCACGGGCATGGCCCAGGCCAGCACCAGGCCGATCATCAGGGTGAGCCGCATCCGCTTGCCGAGGCGGGCGAGCAGGAGCCCGGTCAGCGCGCCCAGGAGCATGGTCAGGGCGACGTTGACCGCGGTGAACAGGATGGAGCGGACGGTGACCCGCCAGAAGTCCTCGCCGGTGAGGACCTCCTTGTAGTTCTCGACGCCGTTCCACTCGGTGACGTGCTGGATCAGCTGCGCCATGTTGAGGTTCTGGAAGGACAGCAGCAGGTCCTTCAGCAGCGGCCAGCCGAGCAGCAGCACGGTGGCCGCGACGGCGGGCAGCAGCAACAGGTACGGGGTGAGCGCGCCGGCGCGCGACGCGGCTCGCGGTGTGGGCCTGCCGGGTCCCCCGTCGTCCGCCTTGCGGACGTCCGCCGGGCCGGAGGGCGGCCGTTCGGTCTGCACGGTCATGCTCGCGATCTCTCTTCTCGGCGTGCTCAACACGGGGCGGGGACCGTCCCCTCGGCCGGTCCCCGCTCCGGTCGGAGCGCGTGCGCTACTACTGCTGCTGCGCCAGGCGCTTGTTGAACTCGCCCTCGACCTGCTTGGCGGCGTCGGCCGGGGACTTGCCGTTCAGCACGGCGGTCAGGTACGTCTTGATCGGGTTGGGGTCGTTCTCGACGGCGGCCCACTCGGGGATCAGCGGCGTGGTGCCGCCGACGGCGGCGGCCGGCGCGGCGGCCTCGGCGGGGGCGTTGCCCTTGAGGTTGCTCTGCAGCGACTCCTTGTTGGGGATGACGCCGTTGGCCTTGGCGAGCGCGCCCTCGAACTCGTCGGAGAGGGCGATCTTCAGGAACTCCTTGGCGAGTTCCTGCCTCTTGCTGCCCGCGGCGACGGCGAGGTTGGAGCCGCCGAGGAAGACGCCCTCGGGCTTGTCGGCCGTGGGACCGGGGATGGTGAAGTAGCCGATCTCCTTCTCGATGTCCGGGTTGGCCTTGATCGCGATGCCGGCTTCCCAGCCCATGCCGATGAACGCGCCGGTCCTGCCCTTGGCGAAGACCTCGCCCTGCTGCGGGGTGGCCTCGTCCTTGTCCTTGGGGGCCTTGGACAGCGCCTGGAACTTCTTGTACGTCTCCGTGGCGGCGGCGACCTTCGGGTCGTCGAGGTTGGAGACGTACGTGTCGCCGTCCTTCTTGACCAGTTCGCCGCCCTCGCCGATCACCAGGCCGACGAAGTGGTACCAGTTCTGGCCGGGCAGGTAGATCGGCTCGGCGTCGGTCTTCTCACCGATCGTCTTGAGCGCGTCGTAGAACTCGTCGCGGGTCTTGGGGGTGTCCTTCAGCCCCGCGTCCGCCCAGACCTTCTTGTTGTAGAGGACGACGCGGTTGGCGAAGAACCAGGGCGCCGCGTACTGCTTGCCCTCGAAGACGGAGGACTCGTTGAGGGACTCGGTCCACTCGCCGCCGATCTCCGCCTTGAGGTCGGCGAGGTCGGCGAGGCCGCCGGTCTTGGCGTAGGCCGGGGTCTGGGTGTTGCCGACCTCGAAGACGTCCGGCGGGTTCTCCTCGGACAGGGCGGTGGTCAGCTTCTGCTGGATGCCGTTCCACTGCTGGACCTCGAACTTGACCTTCGCCTTGGTCTTCTTCTCGAACTCGGCGGCGAGGTCCTTCTGCCACTGGTCCGGCGAGGAGCCGTCCATCACCCACACGGTGAGCGTCTCACCGGCGTAACCGTCCGCGCCGGTCTTCTTGCCGCCGTCACCGTCGTCGCCGCCGCACGCAGCGACGGAGAACAGCATGCCCGCGACCCCGATCGCGGCTATCAGCTTGCGCTTCACGCGCCACCCCTCCTCAGGAATGCCTTGCACACCCACGCCCTCGGCGGTGACCCTCACAACGGCGCAACAGCTCGGCGGGCTGGGGCCCGGCTTCCTCTAAATGGTTTAGACCAGCAAGGGGAGCTTGGCCTAGACCTATGGCCCTGTCAAGGGTCGTGAACTCACGCCTCGGTAACGGGTCCAACGCCCCTGGCAGGGCACAGAACTCCACCCAAAGGGGGACGGGTCGAGGCTTGGACTAGACCAAAGCGAGAACGCACCGTTATAACGGGATCGCCGAGCGTGCGGCGCCGAACCCGGCCGTCCGCCGACGTGCACCGCGGCCGGCACCTGCCGACCGCGCGCCGGACACCGCAGCCGGAAGGGCAGTCATGAGCACGGACGTCAGCAGCGCCCAGGCCGACACGGGAGCGCCGGGCCGCATCGGGCGCGTACCGAAGTACTACCGCATCAAGCAGCGGTTACTGCAGATGACCGACGAACGCGCCCCGGGCGCCCCGATGCCGGCCGAGCGCCTGCTCGCCGTCGAGTTCCGCACCTCCCGCACCACGGTCCGCAAGGCCCTGCAGGAGCTGGTCGGCGAGGGCCGGCTCGACCGCATCCAGGGCAAGGGCACCTTCGTCGCCCGCCCGAAGGTCTACCGGACGCTCCAACTGACCTCGTACACCGAGGACATGCGGGCACAGGGACTCCACCCCACCTCGCAGGTGCTGGACATCGGGTACATCACCGCCGGCGCGGAGCTGGCGGCCCTGCTGGAGGTGGAGCCGGAGGACAGGGTGCTGCGCATCGAGCGGCTGCGCCTGGCCGGCGGGGAGCCCATGGCGATCGAGGCGACCCACCTGCCCGACCGGCGCTTCCCGCGGCTGCGCCGCAACCTGAGCCGTTACACCTCCCTCTACACCACCCTCGCCGAGGTGTACGGCGTACGGCCGGCGGAGGCCGACGAGACCATCGAGACCTGCCCGGCGACACCCCGGGAGGCGGGGCTGCTCGCCACGGACGTGGGCCTGCCGATGCTGCTGCTGTCCCGCCACTCGCGGGACGAGGCGGGAACGCCGGTCGAGTGGGTCCGCTCGGTCTACCGGGGCTCGCGCTACAAGTTCACGGCGACACTGACGCGTCCGGGGCCCTGACCGGGGGGTTCACACTCAACAAGGCTCTGCGGAAACGAAGTTGAGGTGGAGCGCCGAAAGGGCGCTCCTTGACACGCCCCATTGGTCCAGTCCACTATCCCAATGGTCTGAACCAATTGACGGCGCGCCCGGCGCCCTGGGCGACATCGATGTCACACGGGTGGCCCCGGCACGCGCACCGCGGCCTGCCGACGCCCCGCGGACACCGCCGCCGCGGGGTTCCTCCCCGGGGCGAGCCGGGCCGCCGTGGCACCGGCTCTCCGCCGCCCCCTCCTCCGCCCGCACGCCGTGAGTGATCCCGATCTCCGGAGTACCGCATGACGACGCACCACCGTTTCTTACACCGCGCCGCCTCCGAGCGCCCCTACTTCAGCGCCGACGGCGAGACCTACCTCGCCGGGACGCAGCTGCGGCACCTGACCAAGGACCTGCCGCTGCGGGTGCTCTCCGAGGAGCAGTTCGCGTCCTGGCAGGACCACGGCTACGTCGTGGTGCCGGAGGCGATCTCCCCCGACGCGGCCAAGCTGCTGCTGGAGTTCGCCTGGGAGTTCCAGGGCCTGGACCCGCAGCGCCCCGAGACCTGGTACGAGGAGCGCGCCTTCCGCTCGGAGCTGGACCGGGACCTGTTCGTCTACGGCTTCGTCGAGGCGTACCAGCACCAGCTGCTCTGGGACAGCCGGCAGACCCGGCGGGTGTACGACGCCTTCGTGGACGTGTGGGACTGCGAGGAGCTGTGGGTCACCCTGGACCGGCTCAACCTCAACCCGCCCAATGTGAGGAACCGTTCGCGTTCCCTCATCGACCCCACCGACGAGGGGTTCGACATCGAGCTGCACTGGGACGTGGACACCACGGCGAGCGTGCCGCCGCAGCGGGTGCAGGGCATCGTCGCGCTCACCGACACGGAACCCGACCACGGCGGCTTCCAGTGCTCCCCGGAGCTCTTCCGCCGGTTCGACGAGTGGAGGGTCGGGCAGCCCGCCGGCCGGGACCCGATCCGCCCGGGTGCCGACCGCACCGGGTTCCCGGTCGTCCGGCCCTCGCTCAACGCCGGTGACCTGCTGATCTTCAACGGGATGCTGGCGCACGGCGTGGCGCCCAACACCTCGGCCGACGGCGTGCGCGCGGTGCAGTACCTGTCGATGATGCCCGCCCTCGAGGAGCACGAGGAGCTGCGCCGCTCCCGGGTGGAGTCCTGGCGCACGCTCGGCACCCCGGAGTGGAACGCCACCCTGCTCGGCGACGCCGTGAAGCACGAGTCGCTGCGCTACGGCCCCGCCGAACTGGACGGTCTGGGCCGGAAGTTGCTGGGGCTGGACGCCTGGCACGGGCGGACCCGATGAGCGGGGGAGCCCACGTGCGCCGGATATGCCTGAGCCTGCCCACCGACCGGGAGTGCTCCGCGACCATCACCGCCGTCGGCGGGGAGGCCGCGTACGCCGCCCGGCACTTCGACGTCGAGGTGCACCTGCTGATCCTCGACTCCGCCGACGAGCGGACCCGCGAGGCCCACGCCCGGACGGTCGCCGCGCTCCCCGGGGCCGCGGGCGTCGTCGTGCACCACCTCGACGAGGCGGCCCAGCGGGACTTCCTGCGCGGCGCCGTCGACCGGGCCGCGCTCCCGGAGCCGGAGCGGGTCCTCGACCTCATGCTCCCGGACGCGCTCTCCTACGGCGCCTGCACCAACCGGGCGTTCCTCGTCGCGGCGGCGCTGGACTGCCGTTCGCTGCACCGGCGCGACTCCGACTGCGCCTACCAGGTCCTCGACGGCGAGCCCGTGTACCCCGTCCACCACGAGCTGACCTCCCTGGGCAGGCGCGCCGCCGAGGCCGCCGGCGGGGTGACGGAGGCGGCGCTCGACCCCGCGCTCGCCCACCGGCCCGTGTCGATGGTGGGCGCCTCCTTCATCGGGGAGCTCTCCGTCGACATCGGCGGTGTCCGGGAGCTCGACAAGGACGTGTACGAGGAGGTCGTCGCCCTGTGGGCACCCGGCCACTGGTCCGCCGAGCGGAAGCGGGAGCTGGTCGAGGAGTCCTTCAAGGGCGCCGGGACGCTGCCCTTCACCGGCGACCGCTCGACGCTGACGCTGGTCGACCCGATGCACGTCGACATGTCCAACATCGCCTTCGACCGGGACGTGTACGAGCGGCTGCCGCTGCCGCCCGCCACCGCGACCATCGGCAGCGACTACTTCCTCATCCACGCCGTGCACGACGCCGCGCTGCCCGGCGTCCTGCACAACCGGCACGTCGAGAACTTCTACACCGGGGAGCGCCGCACCCACGCCGGCTTCCTGGCGTACCAGAGGCGGTTCGTGAAGTTCCTGCTGTCGATGCTGTACCTGCACTACGTCTACGAGCGGATGGCCGACGCGGGCTCCGCGCTGCTGGACGAGGGCGGACGGCTGGACCCCGCGCCGTTCGCCGCGTTCCTCGCCGAGAGCGTGCGGCTGGACCGTGCGGAGAACGAGCGGCGGCTGGACACGGTCGCGGCGGCGTACGGCCGGCTGGGCGGGAAGTACGCCGAGTTCGCGCGCGGCATGACGGCGGACCGGGAGCGGCTGCTGGACGAGGCCGCGCTGGACACCGAGGACTTCGTGCTGCTGATCGGCGCCTGGGAGTCCCTCGTGCACGCGAGCCGGGGCGCGCTCCGGTGACCGCGGCCCTGCGCGCCGCCCTCGCGGCCGCCACCGAGGACGCGCTCGTCTACGACCTGGACGGGATCGCCGCCCGGTACGACGCGCTGACCGCGGAACTGCCGGGCGTGGACGTGCGGTTCGCGATGAAGGCGTGTCCCGTGGAGGAGGTCCTGGCCCGGCTGGCCGGCCGGGGCGCCGGTTTCGACGCGGCGAGCCCCGGGGAGATCACCCGGGCGCTGGCGACGGGCGTGCCCGCGCACCGGGTCCACTACGGCAACACCGTCAAGTCCGACCGGGACATCGCGCGGGCGTACCGGCTCGGTGTCCGGGACTTCGCCACGGACAGCGTGGAGGACGTGACGGCGCTGGCCGGACACGCCCCCGGCGCACGGGTGTTCTGCCGGCTGGCGACCAGCGGCGAGGGCGCCCTGTGGGGGCTGAGCCGGAAGTTCGGGTGCTCGGCTGACGACGCCGTACGGGTGCTGGAGCGCGCGCGGGACGCGGGGCTGGTCCCCGCCGGTCTCTCGGTGCACGTCGGGTCGCAGCAGATGACCGCCGGGGCGTGGCGGCAGGCCTTCGCGTCCCTCGCCGAGGTGCTCGCGGCGCTGCACGGCCGCGGGATCGTGCCGGACCACGTCAACCTCGGCGGCGGTCTGCCGGCGCTCGGTTACGCCGACCGCCGGGGCGAACGGCTGGACCCGCCGCTGGACAAGATCTTCGCCGTGCTCCGCGAGGGCATGGAGCGGCTGGCGTCCCTCTCCCCCCGTCCCCTGGGTTTCGTCGTCGAGCCGGGCCGCCACCTGGTGGCCGACCACGGCGCGGTCCGGGCGCACGTCTCCCGGCTGACGTCCCGCCGCGGGCCGGACGGGGAGCGGGAGCACTGGCTGTACCTGAGCTGCGGCAAGTTCAACGGGCTGTACGAGATGGACGAGGTGCGCCACCCGCTGGTCTTCCCGTCCCACCCGGACGCGGCCGGCGCGGACCTGGTGCCGGCCGTGGTCGCGGGCCCCACCTGCGACAGCGACGACGCCTACGCCGACGAGCACCGCCGGGTGCGGGTGCCCGGGGCGCTCGCGTCGGGCGATCCGGTCTGGGTGCTGTCGGCGGGCGCGTACGCCGTCAGCTACACCACCGAGGGCTTCAACGGCTTCGACCCGCTCCCCCGCGTCTGCGTGGGTGGTGACGGCCCGGACGTCCGCGTGCGCCCGGTCGCCGAGGACGACTGGCCGCGGATCGCCGCGCTGGAGGCCGGGGCGTACGCGTCGGCCTCGCTGTCCGAGGGCGTGGAGGCGCTCCGCTCGCGGGGCCGGGCCTCCCCGGCGACCTGCTTCGTCCTGGAGACCGGCGGCCGCGTCGCCGGCTACGCGCTCGCCCTGCCCTACCCGCGGCTGCGCTGCCCGGACCTGGCCCGGCCGGAGGAGCGGGCGTACGACTCCCGCAACCTGCACCTGCACGACCTCGTGATCGCGGACGACCTGCGCGGCAGAGGGCTGGGCAGCGGTCTGCTGCGGCACCTCACGGCGGTCGCGCGGCGGTCGTCGTACGAGCGGATCTCCCTGGTCGCCGTCGGCGGGACGGCGGGCTTCTGGGCCGGTCACGGCTACCGGCCCGAGCCGGGGGCCGAGCTCCACGGGGGGTACGGCGAGGGCGCCGTCTACATGTCCCGCCCGGTCCGTCACGACCGCTCCGGCGGTCCGGAAGAGGGGTCCTGACGTCCATGCTGCCCACCCTCGGCGACTTCCGCCGTGACCAACTGGCGGTCGCCCGCCTGTTCTTCTTCCTCGGCTTCCAGTACGCCACCTGGGCCTCCCGGCTGCCCGCCCTCAAGGACCGCTTCGGCCTGGGCGGGACGGAGGTGGGGCTGCTGCTGATGGCCGCCGGCGTCGGGGCGGCGGTCTCCTTCCCCCTGGTCGCCCCGCTGATGCGGCGGCTGGGCGCACGGCGGCTGGCGCTCTGGTCCGGGCTGGGCCTGGTGGCGGTGCTGCCGGTGCTGGCCGCGGCCGGCGGTTATCCGCTCGCCCTGCTGGTGATCTTCGTCGACGGGGTGGCCGTCGGCTGTCTGAACGTCGCCATGAACGCGCAGGGCGCCGCCCTGGAGTCCCACCACGGGCGGGCCGCGATGGCCCAGTTGCACGCGACCTTCAGCGGCGGCTCGCTCGGGGGCGCGCTGCTGGCCTCCGGGGTGAACACCGTGACGCACTCGGTGACCGCGCACTTCGCCGTGGCGGCGGCGCTGGGGGTGCTGCTGCTGGTCGGCTCCCGGCCCCGGGCGCTCACCGACGCCTCCGCCCCTCCCGCCGGGGAGCGGCCGGCGAAGGACGGGGGCAAGGGGCCGAAGGGCCTGACGGGCGCCTCGCGCACGGCGCTGTGGCTGGGCTGCGCGATGGTGTTCGGCACGGTCGTCGAGGGCGCCATGAACGACTGGTCGGCGCTCTACCTGACGGAGGAGACCGGGGCGTCGGGGCGGCTGGCGCCGCTGGGCATCGCCGTCGTCTCGGTGATGATGGTGCTGGCCCGGCTGCTGGGCGACGGCTGGCGCGGCCGGTGGGGCGACGCGCGCGTGGTGCGGGCGGGCAGCACGGTGGCCGGCGCCGGTCTCGCCCTCGCCCTGCTGACCGGCGGCACCTGGCCCGCGCTGGCCGGCTTCGCCTGCGTCGGCCTGGGCATGGCGACGGTGACCCCGTGCCTCTACGTCGCCGCCGCGGCAAAGGGCCCGGGCGCCCTCGCCCTGGTCGCCGCCCTGGGCACCACCGGCCTCCTGGCGGGCCCGGCCGTGATCGGTTTCGTCGCCGGCCGCACGGACCTGACGGCCGGCATGGCGGTGGTCGCGGCGTCCGCCGTGCTGGTGGCGGTGTGCTCGTGGCGGGTCCGCTTCGAGGAGCGGGAGGGCGAGCCGGTGCCCCGCTGAACCACCGGTGCCCCGCCGGACCGGGGAGGGCTCCCGCGCGGGACGTCCGTGCGGGAGCCCTCCGGCGGGCCCACGGGGCGGGCGGCGGGCCGGCGCCCGCCGCCGGGCGGGTCAGGGGCGCCAGCCGTACTGCGGCGGGACGCGCACGTCCCCGGCGAGCGCGCGGGCGGCGCGGCGGGCCCAGGTGGGCTCGCGCAGCAGCTGCCGGCCGATCAGGACCGCGTCGGCCTCGCCGTCGGCGAGGATCTTCTCGGCCTGCTCCGGGTCGGTGATCTCACCCACCGCCGCCACCGGCATCTCCGTCTCGCGCCGCACCCGGGCGGCGAAGGGCACCTGGTAGCCGGGGCCGACCGGGATGGTCACGCCGGCCGCGTTGCCGCCGGTGGAGACGTCCATCAGGTCCACGCCGCGCCCGGTCAGGATCCGGGCGAGGGCGACGGTGTCGTCCGGCGTCCAGCCGTCCTGCTCCAGCCAGTCGGTGGCGGAGACCCGGAAGAACAGCGGGAGCTCCTCGGGCCACACCTCGCGCACGGCGTCCACCACCTCGACGGCCAGGCGGACGCGGTTCTCGAACGGTCCCCCGTAGGAGTCGGTGCGCCTGTTGCTGTGCGGGGAGAGGAAGTTGCCGATCAGGTAGCCGTGCGCGCCGTGGACCTCGACCACCCGGAAGCCGGCCTCCAGGGCCAGCCGGGCCGAGGCGCGGAAGGCGTCGACGACCTCACCGATCTGCTCCACGCCCAGCTCCTCCGGGACGTGCAGGCCGGGGTAGGGCACCGCGCTGGGGCCGACGGGCGTCCAGCCGTGCTCGTCCGGGCCCACCGGGCGGCCGCCCTCCCACGGCCGGCCGGCGGAGGCCTTGCGGCCGGCGTGGGCGAGCTGGATGCCGGGGACGGTGCCCTGCTCCTCGAGGAAGCCGGTGATGCGCTTCAGCGCCCCGGCCTGCTCCTCGTTCCACAGTCCCAGGTCGTGCGGGGAGATGCGGCCCTCGGGGACGACACCGGTGGCCTCCAGGAGGATCAGTCCGGTGCCGCCCGCGGCGCGCGAGGCGTAGTGCTGGAAGTGCCAGTCCGTGGCCACGCCCCGCGCGTCCCCGTCCGGGGCGGCGGAGTACATGCACATCGGGGACATCCACACGCGGTTGGGGACGGTCACGGACCGCAGGGTGTACGGCTCGAACAGGGCGCTCACGGAGATCTCCCGTCGATGGGAAGGAAGGGGGCGGCGGGCACGGCCGCGCACTGCGGCGGGCACGGCCGGCGTTTCGCCTCGTACGGTAACCCTCGTAGTACGTCGCTCGTCAAATTACGAAGGTCCTCGTACAATGAGGAGTTCCCCACGGCCTCCCCCGGAGGCCCTCACCGTCCCTCGTGGAGCCGATCAGCCATGCCCCGCACGCCGCAGGCCGCAAACGGCGCCCGCCCCTCGCCGGGACGGGAGCTGGCCCACCCGGACCGGGACGACATCACCCTCACGGCCGTCCTGCACGCCCTCGCCGACCCGATGCGCCTGCGCGTCGTCCGCGAGCTGGCCGAGGACGGCGGCGAACTGTCCTGCACCGACATCGAGCTGCCGGTCACCAAGTCGACGTGCACCCACCACTACCGGGTGCTGCGCGAGAGCGGCGTGCTGCGCCAGGTCTACCGGGGCACCGCCAAGATGAACCGGCTGCGGCGCGAGGACCTGGACGCCCGCTTCCCCGGCCTGCTCGACACCGTCCTCACCGCCGCGCGCGGCACCCCCGGCTCCTGAGGCGCCGGCGGCCCGGACGTCCGCCCGCGGCGGGGGCCCGGACCCGCCCGGCCTCCGTCACCCCTCCTCCGGGCCGGCCTTGAACAGGCGGGCCGACTTGTCCTCCTGGGCGAGGCGGCGCATGGCCAGCAGGGCCGGTTCCAGGAGGACCGAGACCAGGACCGCGCGTTCGGCCAGTTCCAGTACGCCGGACACGCCGTCCATCTGCCGGATGTCCAGCTCCGAGATGCGGTCCACCAGCCGCGCGTAGGGGAGCAGGGACCGCCAGTCGATGCCCGCGTCCATGCCCGACAGGGCGTCCAGGACCTCACCGAGGCTCCGGATGGCGGCGGTGTCGGAGTACACCTCCCAGCCCATCGCGGCGACCAGTTCGCGCGCGTCGGTGACGCCGCCCGTCTCCTCGCCCGCCTCCCGCCGCTCCCGTTCCCGCGCCTGCTTCTGCCGCCGGGTGGCGGGGCGGGCGTCGGTCACGATGCCGAAGATCTGGTGCAGATCGCCGTCCTGTTCCATGACGGCGCCCAGGATCTCCTTCACCGCCCCCACCGGCAGCCCCCGTACGCCGACCAGCGTGCGGACGAGACGCAGGCGGCGCAGGTGCTCCTCCCCGTAGTCGGCCTGGTTGGCGGCCGTCGCCCGGCCCGGGGGCAGCAGACCGTCCCGCAGGTAGTACTTGATCGTGGGGATGGGCACGCCGCTGCGGCGGCTGAGTTCCGAGATCTTCACAGGGCCTCACTCGCTCACTGGTACTCACTGGATAACAGATAGCGGATCGCACTACTATCCATTGCGGGGTGGGCCGGCCGGCGCACCCCTCCCACCCGACGGGGGTTTTGTCATGATCACTTCCAAAAAGCCGTTATGGTCGGTCATCCTCGCATGCAGTCTGCCGATGTTCATGGTCGCGCTCGACAACCTGGTGGTGACGACCGCGCTGCGGGCCATGGCCGTCGACCTCGACGCGTCCACCGAGGACCTGCAGTGGTTCGTCAACGCCTACGTCCTCAGCTTCGCCTGTCTGCTGCTGACCGGGGCGGCGCTGGGCGACCGGTTCGGCCGGCGCCGGGTCTTCGTGGCCGGCATCGTGGTGTTCACCCTGGCCTCGGCCGGCTGCGGTCTCGCCGACGGCAGCGGACAGCTCATCCTCATGCGGGCGTTGCAGGGGCTGGGCGCGGCGGCCGTGATGCCGCTGTCGCTGACGCTGCTCGCGGAGGAGGTGCCGGACGGGAAGCGCAACCTGGCCCTCGGGCTGTGGTCCGCGGTCAGCGGCACGGCCGTGGCGTTCGGGCCCGTGGTGGGTGGCGCGGTGGTCGACGGCCTGGACTGGCAGTGGATCTTCTGGATCAACGTCCCGGTGTGCCTGGTGGCGGTCCCGCTGGCGCTGTCCGTGCTCCGGGAGAGCTCCCTGGCCGGCACCCGGCTCGACCTGCCCGGCATGCTCCTCGCCACGGCGGGAATCCTCGCGGTCGTCTGGGCGATCGTGAACGGCGGGGAGGAGGGGTGGGGTTCGGGCCCCGTCCGGACGGCGTTCGCCGGCGGAGCCGTCCTGCTGGCCCTGTTCGCGCTGTGGGAGCGCCGGGCGGCCCAGCCGCTGCTCCCACTCTCCTTCTACCGCGAGCGGGCCTTCGTCCTCTCCAACCTGGTCTCCGCGGGCATGTACTTCGGCGTCTTCGGGTCGATCTTCCTGCTGGCACAGTTCTTCCAGGTCGCACCGGTCCGGACCCCGCTGGAGGCCGGTGTGCTCACGCTGGCCTGGACCCTGATGCCGATGTTCGTCGCGCCGGTCGCCGGGGCCCTGACCGACCGGGTGGGCGGCGGACGGCTGATGGCGCTCGGCCTCTTCCTCCAGGCGGCCGGACTGGCCTGGATCAACCTGGTGGCCACGTCGGACACCCCGTACGCGCGCCTGGCCGGCGCCATGGTCGTCGCGGGCGTCGGCATGGGCCTGGTCTTCGCACCGACGGCGGCGGTGGTGCTGGGCGCGGTCGGACCTCGGCACCGCGGGAAGGCCTCCGGCGCCAACAGCACCGTCCGCGAGATCGGGGGCGCCCTCGGCACGGCCGTCCTGAGCAGCGTCTTCATGCGCCACGGCGACGACCGCACCGCCCAGGGATTCGTGGACGGCATGAAGCCCGGCATCTGGATCGGCGTCGCCGTGGTCCTCGCGGGCGCCCTGTGCGCCCTCGCGATCCCCCGCCCCGCCGCCGGCGCGCCGGCCCCCGCGCCCGAGGACCGCGAACCCGAGCGGACCCCCAGCCCGACACTTCCCTGAACCTCGGGCTCCGGGAGCGACACATCGCTCCCGGAGCCCGAGACGCGGGGGATCCGCCGCTGGACGTCCCGGCGGCCACCGACGGCCAGGACCCGTACGACCGACCGGCCGTCCTCGACGGTGCGGACGACGCGGCGATCGCCGACTCCCAGCCTCCACCGGGCGTCGGTCCCCCGCAGCACCCCGACGTCGAACGCGTGGCGCCGCCCGCCCCGTCCGGTCAGAACGGGATCTCGAAGTGGACGGTGGACACGCCCGGGCCGTGTTCGCCGGTGGTGCGGGCGTCGAAGACCTCCTTGGCGATGCCGCGCCAGAAGGCCTCCGCGCCCTCCACCCGCGTGTTGGTGTGGAGGTAGAGGCAGTCGTAGCCGGGGGTGCGCGCGACGAAGTCGCGGGCCGCCCCGACCAGGGTGCGCGCCAGGCCCCGGCGCCGGTGTTCCGGGCGGACGTAGACGCGGGCCAGCTGGGCGGTGGTGCCGGACGGGTAGCGCTCGGCCAGCCAGCGGGGGTGCGGCGGGTGGGCCGGGCCCGTCGAGTGCACGCCGGTGGTGGCGACCACCTCGCCGTCGTGGAGGGCCACCAGCAGGACGTGGCGGGGGTCGTCGAGGTACGTGCCCTTCAGGTCCGTGACGTCCCGGTGCCAGCGGGGCACGTAGCCGTAGCCGAACTCCCTGTAGAACGTGTCGAGCATGACGGCGCGGGCGCCGTCGGTGTCCGCGGGGGTCGCGGGGCGCACGGTGTATCCGGCGGGCGCGGTCCGGCTCATCGGCGAGTCCTTCCGTATCGGGGGCTTCACGATACCTGACAATGAAAATGATTACCGATATCGTGTGGACCCGTCACGGCCCCGCCGTCGGGGCCGTGTCGTAGCCGTACGCGACGACACGAAAAGGGGAACCGTGGCTCATCTGCTGGTGGTCGAGAGCTGGGTCGGATCGATGAGCAGGCTGCTGCCGCGGGCGATCCGGGAGGGCGGACACGAGTTCACCTTCCTCACCCGCGACCTGCACCACTACCTGCGCCCGGCGCCCGAGGGCACGGCCCACCCGCTGCTCGGGGCACGCAACGTGATCACCGCGGACACCAACGACACCGAGGCCCTGCCCTCCGAAGTGGAGCGGCTGCACGCCGCGCTGGGCTTCGACGGGGTGATCACGTCGTGCGACTACTACCTGCCGGTGGTGGCGCGCACGGCCGCCCGGCTCGGGCTGCCCGGACCGGCTCCCGAGGCGGTCGAGGCCGCCTGCCGCAAGGACGCCACCCGCCGGGTGCTGGCCGGGGCCGGCGTGCCCGGACCGCGGTTCGCGGTGCACGAGGAGTGGGACGGACTCGCCCGGGCGGCGCGGGGGATCGGCTACCCGCTGGTGGTCAAGCCCGTCGACCTGTGCGCCGGCATGTACGTGCGGCGGGTGGACGACGAGGAGCAGCTCGCCGCCGCCGTCAAGGCGCTGGCCGGCTTCCCGGTCAACGCCCGCGGGCAGCGGCGGGTGCCCGCCGTGCTGCTCGAAGAGCTGCTGGACGGCCCTGAGGTGAGCGTCGAGACGGTGTCGCACGCGGGCGCGGTGCACGTCGTCGGCGTGACCGACAAGAGCGTCGGCGGGGCGCCCGCGTTCATCGAGACCGGCCACATGTTCCCCGCCGCCCTGCCCGCCGCGGACGCCGAGGCCGCCGGACGGACCGCGCTCGCCGCGCTCGAGGCGCTCGGGCTGACGGACGGCGTGGTGGCGCACACCGAGATCAAGCTGACCCCGGCCGGGCCGCGCGTGGTCGAGGTCAACCCGCGGCCCGCCGGGAACCGCATCACCGAGCTGGTACGGCACGTCACCGGCCTCGACCTCGCCGCCGCCTTCGTGGACGTCTGCCTGGGCCGCGCCCCCGACCTGCGGCGCACGGAGACCGGGCTGCGCAGCGCCGCCGTCGGCTTCCTCGTGCCGGGGACCACGGGCACGCTCGAGGCGCTGGACGGCGGCCGGGTGCGGACCGCGCCGGACGTGCTGGAGGTGGACCTCGCCGAGCCGGGACGGCGGGTGAGGACGGCGGTCAGCAACAACGAGTACCTGGGGCACGTGATGGCGGGTGACCCGGTCGGCACCGGCGCCCGCGCCCGGGTCGAGTCGCTGCTCGACGAGGTGCGGTCCGGGCTGGTGATCCGATGAGCCCCGACGCCCCGGCGTCCGCCGGCACGGCGACGGCGTACGGCGAACTCCTCGCCCTGGCCCGCACCGGCGCACTCGGCCCGGACCCGGCCGGACTGCGGATCTCCGTGGCCTTCACCACCCGGCAGGCCGTGCGGCACGAGGGACGCGGCACCGGCTACCGCAACGAGGTGCTCAGCCTGCGCCTGGCCGAGGCCGTCGGCAGCTGCGCGGTCGAACCCGGCGCGCTGCCCGACGGCGCGGTGGAGGACTGCGTCGGCGCGGACGTGGCCCGGCTGCTGGCGCATCCGCTGCCGCCGGTGCGGGTCGCCGCGCTCGACGCGTACCTGATGCACCTCACCCCGCACACCCCGGAGAACGGGGCGCGGCCCGTCGCCCTGCCGGCCGGGACGTCACTGGAGAAGTCCCGGGTCCGGGCCGAGGCCGTCGCCGGACTGCTCGTGCTGCCGCCCGGGGCGACGGTGCTCGTGGTCGGCGTGGTCAACTCCCTCCTGGAGGCCCTGCGTTCACGAGGACTGCGCTACGTCCCGTGCGACCTCAAGGGCGGTGTCACCGAGTGGGGCGAGCCGGTCGTCACCGACGCGCTCGCCGCGGCCGGCCGGTGCGACGCGCTGCTGGTGTCCGGGATGACCCTGGGCAACGGGACCTTCGAACCGCTGCGGGAGCACGCGCTGCGGCGGGACAAGCAGCTGGTGGTGTTCGCCCAGACCGGCAGCGCCGTGCTCCCGCGCCTCCTGGGACACGGGGTGAGCGCGGTGTGCGCGGAGCCGTACCCCTTCTTCTGGCTGGACGGCGGCCCCGGCACCGTCCACCGCTACCGCGCCGGCCGTCCGGGAGGCGCCCGGTGACCACCACCGCCGCCGTACGGCCCGCCGCCCGCCCGGAACTGCTCACCCTGCTCGGTCGCACCCCTCTCGTCCGCATCACCGCCGACCTGCCCGGTCCGCACCCCGGCTTCTGGGCCAAGCTCGAAGGGCTCGCCGCGGGCGGGATGAAGGCGCGGGCCGCCGTGTCGATGCTCAGGGGCGCCCGCGAGCGCGGTGAGCTGCGGCCCGGCGCCCCGGTGGTGGAGTCCACCTCCGGCACCCTCGGCATCGGGCTCGCCTTCGCCGGACAGGCCCTCGGGCATCCCGTCGTCCTGGTCGGCGACAGCGAACTGGAGGCGTCCATGCGGCAGTTATTGCGCTCGTACGGGGTGCGGCTGGAGATCGTGGACCGGCCCGCGCCCCGGGGCGGCTGGCAGGCCGCACGCCTCGCCCGGCTGCGCGCGCTGCTCGCCGTGCTGCCCGGCGCCTACTGGCCCGACCAGTACAACAACCCGGACAACACGGCCGGTTACGCCTCGCTGGCCGCCGAACTCGCCGAGCGGCTGGACCACGTGGACGTCCTGGTGTGCAGTGTGGGCACCGGCGGGCACAGCGCCGGCGTCATCGGGCCGCTGCGCCGGCACTGGCCCGCGCTGCGGCTGATCGGCGTCGACTCCACCGGCTCCACCATCTTCGGCCAGCCCGCCCGGCCCCGGCTGATGCGCGGCCTCGGCAGCAGCATCCATCCGCGCAACGTCGCCTACGACGCCTTCGACGAGGTGCACTGGGTGGGCCCCGCCGAGGCCGTGGACAGCTGTCGCCGGCTGGCCCGGGGCAGTTTCGTCAGCGGCGGCTGGAGCACCGGCGCGGTCGCCCGCGTCGCCGCCTGGGCGGCCCGGGTCCACCCCGGCGCGGTCGTCGCCACCGTCTTCCCCGACGGGCCGCACCGCTACCTCTCCACCGTCTACGACGACGACTTCACCACCGCCCACGGCGTCGACCCGGCCGCCGCGGCCATCCGTCCCGTGGAGATCCCGCACCCCTACGCGGCCGAGGCCACCGGCTGGACGCGGTGCACCCGCGTCACCGACCCGCTCACGCGCCCGCGGGAGAACAGGTGAGGACCGGCCTGCGCACCGTGCGCCTGGAACTCACCGAACCGCTGCGGATATCCCGTTCGACGATGTCCGCCCGTGACGCCGTGTGGCTGGGCGTCGAGCACGAGGGCGTGACCGGTCACGGCGAGGCCGTCAGCAGCGTCTACTACCGGCTCGACGCCGAGGCCCTCGGGCGCCACCTCGCCGCCGCGGGTGCGCGGCTGGCCCGCTTCCCCGACCCCGAGACCGCCCTGGAGGCCCTGCGCACGGGCGAGCCGTCGGCCGACGGCACTCCCCCGGCGGTGACCGCCGCCGTCGACGCGGCCCTGCTGGACCTCGTCGGCAAGCGCGCGGGCAGGCCCGTCCACCGGCTGCTGGGCGCCGCGGACGCCCCGGTCGCGGCCACCGCCCGCACCCTCGGCATCACCTCCCCCGCACACGCGGCGGCGCAGGCCCGCTCCCTCGCGGCGCGCGGCTTCGAGGTGCTCAAGGTGAAGGCGGGGGCGGCCGACCCCGAGGAGGACGTCGAGCGCGTACGGGCCGTCCGGGACGCCGCGCCGGGCGCGCGGCTGCTGCTCGACCCCAACGGCGCCTGGACCGCGCGGCAGGCGCGGGCGCTGCTGCCCCGGTTCGCCGCACTCGGCGTCGAGGCCGTCGAACAGCCCCTCGCCCCCGGTGACCCGGAGGCCCTGGCGGCGCTGGCCGAGCGGTCACCGCTGCCGGTCGTCGCCGACGAGGACGCCGTGGACCTTCAGGACGTGCGCCGCCTGGCCGGGCGCGTCCACGGCGTCAACGTCAAGCTCGCCAAGTGCGGCGGGGTGCACGCGGCCCTGCGCGTCGCCGAGCTGGTCGAGGGCAGCGGCACGGAGCTGATGCTGGGCTGCCTGGCCGCCAGCACGCTGGGGCTGGCGCCCGCCGTGCACCTCGCCGACCGGGCCCGCTGGGCCGACCTGGACGGGCACCTGCTGCTCGCCCACGACCCGTGGACCGGCATCGGCGGCGAGGACGGCCGGGTGCGGGCGAGCGGCCGGCCGGGGCTGGGCGTCGAGCCGCGGGACGGGGCGCCGTGAAGACCTGGCACGAGATACGCCGCTTCCCGCCCGCCGTCCGGCTCCTGCTGGTCAACCAGCTCGGCGTCAACACCGGCTTCTACCTCCTCGTCCCCTACCTCGCCACCCACCTCACCGAGAACCTGGGCCTGTCGGCCGCCGTCGTCGGCGTCGTCCTCGGGGTCAGGAACCTCAGCCAGCAGGGCCTGTTCGTCGTCGGCGGCTCCGCCTCCGACCGGCTCGGCGCGCGGGGCGTCATCATCGCCGGCTGCGCCCTGCGCACCGCGGGCTTCGCACTGTTCGCGCTCGGCGACCACTTGGCCGTCCTGCTCGCCGCGTCCGTCCTCAGCGGGTTCGCGGGCGCGCTGTTCAACCCCGCCGTCCGCGCCTACCTCGCTCAGGAGGCCGAGGAGCGCAGGGCCGAGGCGTTCGCCCTGTTCAACGTGTTCGCCACCACCGGGGCGCTGATCGGGCCGCTGCTGGGCGGCGCGCTGCTGCTGGTGGACTTCCGTACGTCGGCGCTGACCGCCGCCGGGATCTTCGCGGTCCTGACGGTCGCGCAGGCCCTGGTGCTGCCCGCCCGGCGGGTCGAGCCGAGCGGGGGCGGGGTGCTCGCCGACTGGCGGGAGGTGCTCGGCAACCGCGCCTTCCTGGCCTTCGCGCTCGCCATGGCCGGCCTGTTCACCCTGGAGAGCCAGCTGTACCTGCTGCTGCCCGACGGGGCACGGCGGGCCACCGGCTGGGACGGGGCCGCCGGTCTCGTCTTCGTCGTCGGCGCCGTCGCGGGCCTCCTGCTCCAGCTGCGCCTGACCCGCGCGCTGGAGCGGTGCGGGGACCGGGCCCGCTGGATCGCGGTGGGGCTGGGGCTCATGGCGCTGGCCTTCCTGCCGCCCGCCCTGGCCACCACGGCGTCCGGCGGCCCGGACGGCGCGGCCGGCGCGGCGCTGCGGGTGCTGCCCGTGCTGGCGGGCGCCCTGCTGCTGTACCTCGGGGTGATGGTCGCCCAGCCGTTCGTGATGGACCTGGTCCCCACCTTCGGCCGCCCCGGACTGACCGGCACCCACTTCGGGATCTTCTACGTCGTCTCGGGCGTCGCCGCCGCGGTCGGCAACGCGGTCGTCGGCTGGGCGATGGACACCGGACGGGACGGCGGTGCCGCGTGGCTGCCGTGGGCGTGCTGCGCGCTGGCCGGGCTCGCCTCCGCGCTCGGCGTCGTACGGCTGCGCCGGCGGGGATCGCTGCCCGCGCCGCCGGAACAGCCCGCCGTACCCGCTCCCGCCCGAGGAAGGACCCCGGCATGACGGACAACCTGCTCACCGACAACCCCGCGCTCTACGAGGCCCGCTTCCCCGACCCCGGCCGGCTGGCCGGACGCTGGGCGGAGGACTGCCTGCGCCGGCACGGGGCGGGGAAGCGGGTGCTGGACATGGGCTGCGGCACCGGACGCGACGCCGCGTGGCTGTGCGACGCAGGCCGCGAGGTGACCGGCGCGGACCTCTCCGAGGCGATGCTCGCGCACGCCCGCGACCACCATCCGGGACCCGCGTACGTCCGTGCCGACCTGTACGGATTCGACCTGGGGCACGGGGTGTTCGACGCCGTGGTGTGCCTGGACAGCGCCCTGCTGTACTGCCACACCAACGATCAGCTCGACGGCTTCCTGTCCTCCTGCCGCCGCGCCCTGGCACCGGGCGGCCTGCTCGTCGCGGAGATGCGCAACGGCGCGTACTTCCTCGGCCGCACCGACCTGCTCGATGCGCCCAAGGCCGACGAGTTCACCTGGCAGGGCACCGTCCACCGGTCCGTCACCACCCTCACGGTGGACCGTACGGACCAACTGCTGCGCCGCCGGCGCGTATGGACCGCGGACGACGGGTCGGCACCCGTCGAGCAGCGGTCCGCGTGGCGGCTGCTGTTCCCGCAGGAGCTGCGCCACCTGCTGACCGCGCACGGCTACGAGGTCC
Source organism: Streptomyces sp. NPDC126497 (assembly GCF_040302425.1). NCBI lineage: Bacteria > Bacillati > Actinomycetota > Actinomycetes > Kitasatosporales > Streptomycetaceae > Streptomyces > Streptomyces sp. NPDC126497. Next base: position 38,574 of record NZ_JBEORT010000001.1, on the reverse strand, counting down.
TGGAACTCCACGACGGACCGGGCCCGCGCACCGAGCCGCCCTGGCAGGAGGGCCTGCTCCCCGGCCGCACCACCGACGCCGACCGGCTGCACGTGGTGGCCCGCCCCACCGGCACGACCACACACTGAGGAACCCCACATGCACGACGATGCGACCCGCTCCCTCCCCTTCCCGGCGCTGCGCCGCCGCGGCTTCCTCGCCGCGACCGGACTCGGCGCGACCGGACTCGGCGCGCTCACCCTGGCCGGCTGCGGCAGCGGTTCCGGTTCCGACTTCGACGAGGGCTCGGGCGACGGCTCGCCGAAGAAGGGCGGCCGGCTGCGCGCCGCGTTCGCGGGCGGTGGCGCGAGCGAGACCCTCGACCCGCACCTCGCCAACCTGTTCGCCGACGCCGCCCGCGCCAAGGCCCTGTTCGACAAGCTCGCCGACTACGGCGCCGACCTGTCCGCACAGCCCCGCCTCGCCGAGAAGTGGGAGCCGAACAGGACGCTGGACCGCTGGCGGATCACCCTGCGCGAGGCCACCTTCCACGACGGCAGCCCGGTCACCGCGAAGGACGTCCTCCACAGCTACCGCCGTATCGCCGACCCGGAGCAGGCGTTCCGCGCCAAGGCGTCCCTGGAGCCCATCGACCTCGACGCCAGTCGCGCCACCGGCGCGCGCTCCGTCGAGTTCGTGCTCAAGCGGCCCACGGCGGAATTCCCCAACGTGCTCGCCGCGTTCGGCGCGTACATCGTGCCCGAGCACGCCACCGGGTTCGACAGGGAGCCGATCGGTTCCGGCCCGTTCCGCTTCGTGTCGTTCACGCCCGGCCGCTCGGCGGTCTTCCGCCGCTACGACGACTACTGGGAGGGCGCCCCGCACCTCGACGAGATCGAGTTCGTCGTGGCGAACGAGGAGTCGGCCCGGGTCAACGCGCTGCTCGGCGGGCAGGTCGAGTACGCCCACGAGCTCAATCCCACCACCGCCCGCGCCCACGAGGACAAGGGGCGGATCGAGATCGTGCGGCTGCGGGGCAGCACGATGCAGGCGTTCTGCATGAAGACCGACCGGCCGCCCTTCGACGACGAACGGGTGCGCCGGGCGTTCTTCCTCATCGCCGACCGCCAAGAACTCGTCGACGGCGCGCTGTCCGGCGCGGGCGAGGTCGGCAACGACCTGTTCGGCAAGGGCTACGAGTACTACGCCGACGGCCTGCCCCAGCGCGAGCAGGACCTCGACAAGGCCCGCGCGCTGCTGAAGCAGGCCGGCGCCGAGGACCTGAGGGTCACCCTGGACACCTCCGCCGTCGCCGCCGGGTTCACCGAGGCCGCGAGCATCTTCCGCGACCAGGCGAAGAAGGCCGGGGTCACCGTCGAGGTGAGGATGGGCAGCAAGGACTCCTACTGGAGCGACATCCTCGACAACGGCGCCCTGTGCTGCTACCGCTCCGGCGCCATGCCCATCGAGGCGCACATCTCCCAGCGGCTGCTCACCGACTCCACCACCAACGCCACCAAGTGGCGGCACGAGGACTTCGACGCGCTGTACCGGCAGGCCCAGTCCACCCGCGACGAGGCGGAACGCGCCGCCGTCTACGCACGCATGCAGCGCCGCCTGTACGGCGAGGGCGGCTTCCTCATCTGGGGGTTCGCCGACTGGATCATCGCAACCGCGCGCAACGTCAAGGGCGTCGACACGAAGGCGCCGGCCAACACCCTCGACTGGGCCCGCTTCGACACGGTGTGGCTCGGGTGAGCGGACTGCGCTCCTTCGTCGCCCGGCGGCTGCTCCTCGGCGGCGTGCAGACCGTGGCCGTGGTGCTGCTGGTCTTCGCGCTCACCGAGGCGCTGCCGGGCGACGCCGCGGTCGCCCTCGCCGGGGACCAGCCCGACCCGGCCCGCATCGCGGCGATCCGGGAGGCGATGGAGCTGGACCGACCGGCCTGGGAACGGCTGGCCGACTGGGCGGCGGGGCTGCTCCACGGCGACCTCGGCACCTCGCTGGTCTCCGGCCGTCCGGTGCGCCAGTACCTCGCCGACGGCTTCGGGCCCACCCTGCTGCTGGCCTCGCTCACCGTGGTGCTGCTGGTGCCGGCCGGGTTCGGACTCGGGGTGCTGGCCGCCCGGCACGCGGGCCGGCCGGTGGACCGGCTGATCAGTTCCGTGACGCTCGCCGTGTACGCCGTCCCCGAGTTCGCCCTCGGTGTGCTGCTGGTGACCGTGTTCGCCCTGCGGCTCGGCTGGCTGCCGCCGACCGCCGTCGGCTACGGCACCGACCTGCTCGCCCACCCGGCCGCACTGGTCCTGCCCGTACTGGTGCTGCTGTCGAGGCCCGTGTGCTCACTGGTACGGCTGGTGCGCGCGGGCATGATCGACGCGCTCGCCTCCCCGTACGTGGCGCAGGCCCGCCGCTACGGCGTGTCCGGCGCCCGCGTCCGGTACACCCACGCGCTGCCGAACGCGCTGGCCCCCGCCGCCCAGCAACTCGCCCGCACCGTCGACTGGCTGCTGTGCGGGGTCATCGTCGTGGAGGCCCTGTTCGTGATCCCCGGACTCGGCACGGTTCTGCTGGGCGCCGTCGCCGAACGCGACGTGCCCGTCGTCCAGGGGCTGGCGGTGGTGTTCGGCGTCCTGACCGTCGTCCTGAACCTGGGCGCCGACCTGGTCGCCCACCGGCTCGCGCCCCGGGCGGGGGTGGCCGCGTGAGGAGTCCGCGTACGGGCCGCTTCGCGCTCGGCCTCACCCTCGTCGCCGTACCGCTCGTCCTCGCCCTGCTCGGGCCGGTGTTCGCGGGTGAACCGGGGCCGCGGGCCGCGTCCTTCACGCTGGGCGCGGGGCACTGGCTCGGCACCGACTTCGTGGGCCGGGACGTCTGGCGGCAGGTGCTGCACGGGGGGCGGCCGGTGGTGCTGACCGCGCTCGCCGCGACCGCCCTGGCCTACCTGGTCGCCCTTCCCGTCGGTCTGGTCAGTGCGCTCACCCGGCACCGCCGGCTGGAGGAGCTGCTGATGCGGCCCCTGGACGTGCTGCTCGCCGTGCCGTCGCTGCTGCTGATCCTGCTGGCGGCCACGGTGTTCTCGCCGGGCGCGGTCGGTCTCGCCCTGCTGGTCGCCCTGGCCCACGTGCCCGACGCGGCCCGGCTGGTGCGCGCCGCCGCCGCCGGGGCCGCCGCCCGGCCCGCGGTCGAGGCGCTGCGCATGCAGGGCGAGACGTGGTGGCGGATGGCCGTCGGCTATGTCGGCCGCTCCATGCTGCGCACCCTGGCCGCCGACGCCGGCACCCGGCTGACCGGCGTGCTCTACCTGGTCGCCACGGCCGCGTTCCTCGGTGTCGGCGTGGCTCCCGACGCCGCCGACTGGGCGGTCATGGTCGACCGCAACCGCACCGGCCTGTTCGTCCAGCCGTGGGCCGTGGTCGTCCCCGCCCTGCTGATCGTCGCGCTGACGACGGGGACGAACCTCCTCTTCGACGCCGCGCTGGACGAGGGCGGGCGCCGGGGCCCGCGCCGGACGGAGAAGGAAGCACACCCGTGAAGCACGAGTACGAGAAGGACACCGGCGGAGACACCGGCGTGAGCACCGGCGGGGATGCCGGCGTGGACACCGGCGGGGATCCCGTGGCCGAGATCCGCGGCCTGCGCGTCGTCGTCGACGGCCGGGCGATCGTCGACGGGGTGGACCTGCGGGTGCTGCCCGGCAGGGTGACGGCGCTGATCGGCGCGTCCGGCAGCGGCAAGACCACCACCGGTCTGGCCCTGCTCGGCGAGTACCCGGCGGGCGCCCGCGTCACCGGCGACGTACGGGTGGCGGACGGCGGCCTCGTCGGCTACGTGCCCCAGCACCCGGCGGCGGCGCTCAACCCCGCCCGCCGGGTCTCCGCGCTGCTGACCGACATCGCCCGCGCCCAGGTGCGTCACCTGCCGCCGCGGCAGCGCCGGGCGACGGCCCGCGAGCGTGTTCTGCGGGCGTTGACCGATGCCCACCTGCCTGACGCAGGAACCCTGTTGCGGCGTCATCCGCACCAGCTCTCCGGCGGCCAGCAGCAACGCGTCGTCCTCGCCCAGGCGTTGCTGCTGGGGGCGCGCGTCGTCGTGGCCGACGAGCCCACCACCGGGCAGGACGCCCTGACCAAGAGCCGTATCGTCGAGCGGTTCAGGGCCGTCGCGGCCCACGGCATCGCGGTGGTGCTGCTCAGCCACGACCTGGACGTGGTGCGCGCGCTCGCCGACGAGGTGGTGGTCCTGCGGGCGGGCCGGGTCGTCGAGTCGGGCCCGGCCCGGCGGATCCTGCTCTCGCCCCGGCACGAGGGGACCCGCGAACTGTTCGGCGAACAGGTGGAGCCGCCGGACCCGGACGAGCCGGCCGGGCGGCCGGGACCGCGCGTACACGGGCTGCCCCACGCACGGACAGAGGTACCGGATCCGGAGGAGCCGACCGGACGGCCAAAGGCGCCGGCACGTGGACCGCTCGGCCGGCCTACGGAGTCGCGGGGCCCGGACGACCGCACCGTCCGCACCGAGCGGCCCGTGCTGCGGGTGCGGGGGCTGACCGCCCGGCACCGCGACGGTGCCCGCGGCACGGCGGTCGTCCTGCGCGCCGCCGCACTCGACCTGTACCCGAGCCGGTCGCTCGCCGTCGTCGGCCGGTCCGGCAGCGGCAAGACCACCCTCGCCCGCTGCCTCGCCGGCCTCCACCGGGACCACGACGGCGAGATCCTCCTGGACGGCACGCCGCTGCCGCGCAGCCTGCGCGACCGCACGCGCGCCCAGCTCGCGGCCGTGCAGTACGTCTTCCAGGACGCGCACGCCGCCTTCGACGAGCACCGCCCCGTCGTACGGCAGGTCGCCCGCACCGCGGTCCGGCTGCGCGGCACCGACCCGGACACGGCCACCCGGGAGGCGCTGACCACCCTGGCCGGCCTCGGGCTCCCGGAGGAGCTGGCGCACCGGCACCCCGGCCGGCTCTCCGGCGGCGAACTCCAGCGCGCCGCCCTCGCCCGCGCCCTGCTCGCCCGCCCCCGCGTCCTGGTCTGCGACGAGATCACCTCCGGCCTCGACACGGTCACCCGCCGGGGCATCCTCGACGTGCTCACCGCTCTGGTCCGCGACCGCGACCGGCTCTCCCTCGTCCTGATCACCCACGACCTGGACACGGCCGCCCTGGCCCACCGCATCGCCGTACTGGACGCCGGCGCACTCGTCGAACAGGGGCCGGCCCACCAGATCCTGACCGCGCCGAGCCACCCGTTCACCGCGTCCCTCGTGCACACGACGACCCGCCTGGCGGCGAGGACGGCCACGTGACGCTCGGCGTGGGATCAATGGCCCACCGAGAAGGTGGCGTCGGCGCGGTCCGTGGCGGTGCCGGCCGGGACGACGCGCAGGGCATAGCCGGAGTGGCGGATGTAACGGGTGGGGTGGTCGTGGGAGCGGAAGGAGGACCAGGAGGCGTCCGCCAGGCCGACGACCACTGGATCAGCGCACCGCTTCGAGGGCAGGACGCCGCCTTGGAGCGGCTTCGCGTTGACCGGCAGCTCGAAGAGGCCCTGGCCCACGGGCCCGACCCACTGCATCTCGCGGAGGTCTTCGGGCTCGACGAGAAGACCGCGATGCGCTGCGCGGACTCCGCACGATCTCTGCTGGGGCAGGCCGCTGAACAGCATCTTCGATGAAATCTGGCCGATCCGGACGCGCCGTGAAGGGAATCATGGACGAGTGACGTCGACTGAAGCAGCAGCAATCACTCTCCAGGACCATGCCGGCCTCTGGAGCATGGGGGAAATCCGCGTGAGCGATGTCGTGAATGCCGCCTGCGATCGCTCGTCGCCGGACTCGACACCCCCGGCCTTCGTATCCTCGCCGCCTGCACGCGCGCCGAGGCGGACTACGACGTCCACCACCTGCTTCCCGCAGCACTCGACGAACTCGGCCTCACCTTCTATCCGGTCGCCGGCGAGGCCGGTCAGGAAGCCGCCGCCCGAGCCCTCGCACGCCGCATGCTCGCAGGAGAGCTCACGCCTCGGGAGTTCGCCTTCCGGACGCGCGGGGGCTGGCGACGCTGTTGGCCACCACGGGGTACCTCACCTCGCGGGCGGTGGACGACGCGCTGGACCTGCTGGAGGCCCTGATCGCGACGAAGCTGCCGGCCAGGGCGACACCGTCGAGGATTGAGTCCCGCGCCGCTCTCGCCGGGCAGTCGGCGAACGCAACTGACCCGGCGGCAGGCGGACGCCATGGGCAGTGGCGTTCCGAAGCCTGTCGGGTCAGGTGCTGAGTGCGTGTCCGGTTGTTGAGTCGACGTGCTCCGGGATCTCGTCATGGCGATCGCCCACGGTCGGTGTCCCGGTGGGCTCGAACATGAGGATTGCGGCGTCGGACGGAGCGTACGGCTTGTGCTCTGTGCCTCGGGGGACGGTGAAGACCGCCCCCTGTGGGAGCAGGACCGTGCGCTCCCCGTCGGGCTCGCGGAGGGAGATGCGCAGCTCGCCGTCGAGTACCAGGAAGAACTCGTCGGTGTCCTCGTGTACATGCCAGATGTGTTCGCCCTCGACCTTGGCGATGCGGACGTCATAGTCGTTGACGCGCGTGACTATGCGAGGGCTCCACACGGCGTCGAAGGAGGCCAGAGCCTTGCTGAGGGGGATGGGTTCGCTGCTCATGTGCTCATCCTGAGCCGCTTCGCTTGACCACCGTGAGTGCTAGGAATCGCACATGACGAAAGAATCCTCGCACGCAGCTCACGCGGCGGGCGTACACCGGGTCGTCGTGATCGTGGACGAGAACTCGAACCCCTTCGAGCTCGGCTGCGCGACCGAGGTCTTCGGTCTGCGCAGACCGGAGATCGGCCGTGATCTCTACGACTTCAGGCTCTGCTCCCCCGAGCCCCACACCCTGATGCGAGACGGGTTCTTCACGCTCACGGGAGTCGCCGACCTGGAAGCGGCCGACGCGGCGGACACCTTGATCGTCCCCAACCGCCCGGACATCGAAGTGCCCCGCCGTCCCGCCGTGCTCGATGCCGTCCGCCGGGCACACGCCCGAGGTGCGCGCCTGGTCGGCTTCTGCAGCGGCGCCTTCACACTGGCCGAGGCTGGAGTCCTCGACGGGCGCCGGGCCACCGCGCACTGGCAATGGGCGGATTCCTTCCGGGCCCGCTTCCCCTCCGTCCAGCTCGAAGCAGACGTGCTGTTCGTGGACGACGGTGACATCCTCACCGCGGCAGGCAGTGCAGCTGCGCTCGATCTCGGGCTGCATGTGGTCCGCCGCGACTACGGCGCGGAGGTCGCCAACTCCGTGAGCCGACGGCTGGTCTTCGCGGCGCACCGGGACGGCGGGCAGCGGCAGTTCGTGGAGCGCCCCATGCCCGACCTGCCGGACGAGTCCTTGGCGCCTGTTCTGGCCTGGGCCCAGGAACGGCTGGACTCACCGCTCACCGTGTCCGGCCTTGCGGCGCGTGCGGCGGTCAGTCCGGCGACGCTGCATCGCCGTTTCCAGGCACAACTGGGCACGACGCCGCTGGCGTGGCTGACGGGTGAACGGCTTGCTCTGGCGTGCCGGTTGATCGAGCGAGGTGAGTCCCGCTTCGAGGTAGTCGCGCGACGCAGCGGGCTCGGCACCGCTGCACATCTGCGCACGCTGATGCGCCGCGAGACCGGCATCACACCGTCGGCGTACAAGCGCCGGTTCGGGCCGGAGGCGAACTGACGGCGGGCATGCCCCGCCGACGCACCACGTGTGCCTCATCGTCTGCTGTCGCCAGGGGCGAGCAGGCTTGTCAGCTCCGAGACCGCCTCGGGAGAGGGCTTGAAGTAGCGGCGGACGCTCTCCGGCTTCTCGTGCCGGGACTTCGCCATCGGCATCAGCAGGGAGGCACCCTGCTCGGTTCACGGAGCCGGCGGCCGGCTCACTCGTCTGAACCTCCGGTCCCCCGCACCGGCCCGGTGCTCGCGGAGCCGGTTCCCGTGGGCGACGCCGTCGCGTCGGAGACGTGGGCGAGCGCGGTGTCGAGGAGGTCGCGGAGCCGGGTCGGGGTCGGTGCGACGGCCGTGGCCAGCAGCGCCGTGCCGTCGGCGAGGGGCGCCAGTACGCAGTGGCCCCGTTCCGGGTCGCCGAGGAGGACGGGCTCCGGGAGCGGCACCGGTTCGGGGTCGACGAGGAGGAGCTGTCCGGTCGCCCGGTGGCCGCCCAGTACGGCGGGGCCGTCCCACGCCGGGGCCGGGGCCCCGTAGACGGTGTGCTGGTCGAGGACCGGGCGGCCGTCGCGCCGTACGGTCAGGCGGGTGGACAGGTGGCCCGAGGGTTCGGCGGTACGTCCGAGGAGTTGTTCCTCGCGCAGGAGGAGCCGGGAGGTTCCGGCGAGGTCCACCTCGTACGTCTGGTGCAGGGTGCTGCCCCGCGCGCTGATCAGCGGCTGGGGCAGCCAGTGCAGCGACGCGTGTTCGCCGACGGTGAGCCGTACGTCGTAGGTGGCGGGGTCCGTGGTGGGGCCGCGCAGGGCGATGGTGGCGGCGGACGCGGTCACCTCCAGCCGGGTGCGCGCCTCGGCGGTGACGTCGAGCGCGAGCCTGTCCCCGCCGAGCGGTGCGCTCATCGCGCCGAGCACGCGGACCCGTGCCCGCTCCCCGCGGGGCCGCAGCCGGCGCAGGTGGAAGGGGCCGTCGCTGTGCAGGAGGGGGAGTGTCGTGGTGCGGCCGTTGTGGACGGCCCTCAGCCGGGCGGTGGCGCGGACGCCGGCGGGGTGGGCACGGGTCGTCGGCGCGTCCCCGACCGGGACCCGGGCGGCGGCCGTCACCCGGTGGCTCCGGCGCGCCAGGCGGCGATGCGCTCGGTGACCCAGTCGGTGACCGGGCGGATGCCGTCGGCCTCGGTCAGGCTGGTGAAGGCGTACGGCAGGTCCCCCCGCTGCCTGCGGGTGTCGGCCCTCATGGTGTCCAGGTCGGCCCCCACGTACGGCGCCAGGTCGGTCTTGTTGACCACGAGGAGGTCGGCGGTGGTGATGCCGGGGCCGCCCTTGCGGGGGATGTCGTCGCCGCTGGCCACGTCGATGACGAAGACCTGGGTGTCGACGAGCCCGCGGGAGAAGGTCGCGGTGAGGTTGTCCCCGCCGGACTCGATGAGGATCAGGTCCAGCGGGTGCAGGGTCTGTTCGAGGTGCTCGACCGCTTCGAGGTTGGCGGAGATGTCGTCGCGGATGGCGGTGTGCGGGCAGGCGCCGGTCTCCACGGCGGTGATGCGCTCCGGTGGCAGTACGGCCTCGCGGCGCAGGAAGGCGGCGTCCTCCTGGGTGTAGATGTCGTTGGTGACCACGGCGAGGGACAGCCGGTCCCGCAGGGTGCGGCACAGCGCCGCCACGGTCGCGGTCTTGCCCGAGCCGACCGGTCCGCCGAAGCCGATCCGCAGGGCGCGACGGCTGCCGTCCGGGCGCCGGTGGTCGGCGCTGTGGGTGTGGCGGTGCGGCAGGGTCACGGGAGGGTCCAGGTGCACGGGGGCTCCAGGTCGGTGTGGTGGAGGCGGGTCAGGAGGCGAAGAGGCGGACGGACCGGGCGGCGTGCTGCTCGCCGGTGATGTCCAGCAGCGGGGCGGACGCGGCGGGCAGGACGCTGACGCCCTCGGCGGCCACGCGCCGCGCCGCGCCGGCCGCGGCACCGGCGACGGTGTCGCACTCGTCGGCGAGCCGCGCCAGGATCGCGGTGGCCTCGAACGGGTCGAGGCTCAGCAGGCGTACCGCCGCGGTCGCCGGGCCGCCGACGCTCTCGTAGGCGGCGGCGTGGGCGGCGTCGAGCGGGGTGAGTCCGGCGGCGCGGGCCGTGACGCCGAGGACGACCGGCTGGTGGGCGCCCTGGGGGCGGTGGTGGGCGAGGTGGTCGAGTTCGGCGCTGGGCCAGGTGGCGCGGGCGGCGCGCATCAGTTGCCGGCCGAGGCGGCGGGCGACGCGGCGCAGGGCCGGTGCGGGGGTGCGGGTGTCGGCGGCCTCGTCCAGGGCGAGGGCGTCGTGTCCGGTGGCGGCCGCGGCGGCGAGACCGGCGGCGGTCAGTCCGGCGGTGTGCAGCCGCCCGCGGCAGAACGCCTCCAGACCGGCCGTGTCGTGGACGCTTCCGGAGGTGACGGCGGCCTCCATCCCGCCGGAGTGGGCGTGCCCGCCGGCGGGGAAACGGCCGTCGGCCAGGAGGAGCAGGGCGGTGCGGCTCATGGGGGGGCGGGCCCGCCTTTCGGGATTCGGGTTCCGGGTTCCGGGTTCCGGATGAGGGCCGGGGAGGTCAGAACAGGAAGTACCGCTGCGCCAGGGGGAGTTCGGTCGCGTAGTTCCGTCCGACCTCCTGTCCGTCGACGCTGGTGCGGACGTCGGAGGTGGTGGCGCCGCCGATGGTGACGTCGAAGGTGTCGGGGTCGACGCCGATCTCCGGAAGCCCGTTGTTGTGCACCATGTCGGCCTTGGTGACGCCCCGGGTGGAGCGGATCGCGCGCAGCGGCTTGAGCAGTCCGGTCCGGGAGAGGTCGCCGCCGAGGGCGGCCTCGGCGACGAAGTTGAAGGAGTTCGCCGCCGGGGCGCGGCCCTGGGAGCCCCAGACCGGGCGCGGCAGATAGGGCTGCGGGGTGGGGATGGAGGCGTTGGCGTCGCCGATCTGCGCGTAGGCGATCTGGCCGCCCTTGATGACCATGTGGGGTTTCACGCCGAAGAACTTCGGCTCCCACAGGACCAGGTCGGCGAGTTTGCCGTCCTCGACGGAGCCGACCTCGTGGTCGACGCCGTGGGTGATGGCGGGGTTGATGGTGTACTTGGCGATGTAGCGCCGGGCCCGGAAGTTGTCCGCGTCGGCGTCGTCCTCGCGCAGATGTCCGTAGCGGGACTTCATGACGTGCGCGGTCTGCCAGGTCCGCAGGATCATCTCGCCGATGCGTCCCATGGCCTGGGCGTCGGAGGACATCATCGAGATGGCGCCCATGTCGTGCAGCAGGTCCTCGGCGGCCATGGTGGAGGGCCGGATCCGGGAGTCGGCGAACGCCATGTCCGCCTCGACCTCCGGGTTGAGGTGGTGGCAGACGATCATCATGTCGACGTGTTCCTTCACGGTGTTGACCGTGAAGGGCCGGGTGGGGTTGGTCGACGCGGGCAGGACGTTCGGCTTGCTCGCGAGGCTGATCATGTCGGGGGCGTGTCCGCCGCCGGCGCCCTCGATGTGGAAGATGTGCAGGCCGCGGTAGTCGGTGGTGTCCTTGGTCCGGCGGTTCTTCTTGGTCGCGGCGAAGGTGTGGTGCACGAAACCGGACTCGTTGAGGGAGTCGGCGTGCAGGGCGACCTGGACCCCGGTCTCCTCGCACACGTTCAGGGCGGCGTCGATCACGGCCGGGGTCGCGCCCCAGTCCTCGTGGATCTTGAAGCCGAGGGCGCCGGCCTTGACCTGGTCGTGCAGCGCGTCCTCGGAGACGGTGCTGCCCTTGGCGAGCAGGCCGATGTTGACCGGGAAGGCGTCGAGCGCCTCGAACGTCCGCTGGATGTGCCACTTGCCGGGCGTCACGGTGGTGGCCGTACTGCCCTCGGCAGGGCCGGTGCCGCCGCCGATCAGGGTGGTCACGCCCGACGCGAGGGCCTCGTGGATCTGGCCGGGGCACAGGAAGTGCACGTGCGTGTCGACGCCGCCGGCGGTCAGGATGCGCCCCTGGCCGGAGATCACCTCCGTCTCGGGCCCCACGACGAAGGCCGACGCGCGCGGGTCGGGGTTGTCGGGCGGTGTCATGGTCTCCGGGTTGTACGCCTTGCCGATCGCCTGGATCCGGCCGTCGCGCAGTCCGACGTCGGCCTTGACCACGCCCCAGTGGTCCAGGATCAGCGCCCCGGTGATCACCGTGTCCACCGGCTTGCGCTCGTCCCTGCGCGGGATGTGCGACTGCCCCATGGACTCGCGGATCACCTTGCCGCCGCCGAAGACCATCTCGTCGCCGCTGCGGCCCGGCCCGCCGCTCCAGTCCGCCTCGATCCTCAGCCGGAGGTTGGTGTCGGCGAGCCGGATCCGGTCGTCGGTGGTGGGCCCGTACAGGTCGGCGTAGCGGGAGCGCGTCAGCGGCTCCCAGGGCTCGGCGTTCTCGTTCTCAGTCCTGTCGGGCATCGAGGTGCTTCTCCTCTTCGCTCTTGTCGGCCTGGAGTCCCTGGACGATCCGCTCCCCCGCGATGGGCACCAGCATCACGGTGCGCGCGTCGCCGGGCTCGAACCGTTCGGAGGTGCCGGAGGCGATGTGCAGCCGCATCCCGTGGGCGTCCTCACGGGTGAAGTCCAGGCCCTCGTTGGCCTCGGCGAAGTGGAAGTGGGAGCCCACCTGGATCGGACGGTCCGCGGGGTTGGACACCTCCAACGGCACGGGTGTGGCGCCCACGTTGAACGCGATCCGGTACTCGTCCTCGTCCGGCAGCAGCTCCCGCTTCCCCGGGTGGACGTCCACCTCGGTGTCCGCCTCGTCGAACGGGTCGTGGAGGGTGACCAGCTTCGTGCCGTCCGGGAACGTCGCCTCGACCTGGACGTTGGTGATCATCTCCGGTACGCCGTCCATGACCTCGTCGCGCCGCAGCACGTGGCGTCCGGACTCCATCACCGAGTCGACCGTCGCCCCGGCCCGCGCCTCCTCGTAGACGTGCGCCGTCAACAGCGCCATGACCTCCGGGTAGTTCAGCAGCAGCCCGCGCTCACGGCGCCGCCGGGCGACGTCCGCCGCCACATGGACCAGCAGGCGCTCCTGCTCGTGCGGAGTCAGATGCACGCCGTCCCCCTCTCCTGTTCCGTCGCTCCACGGCGGCGTCCGCCGCAGGGCGATCCTCGGAGAGCGCAGGCCGCGAGAGGGGAAAAACGACCTTATCGCGCCTGATGGGATGAACCGGGAGCACAGGTCGCACAGGGGCGCAGCCGCGGAGCCGCCGCCCGCCCCGCACCCGTGCGGGGAACGCCCCTGTCCGGCGGCGGGGCGCGTGTACGAGCCGTGGGTGCGGCCGCGTGGTTCCTGGAGGAGGGCCACCGGGGTGGCCGGGCCCCGGGCGGCGGGGAACACGGCGGTCCGGTCGCCCGTGCCGGGGCCGGCCGGCCCCCGCTCCGGTCGGGGTGACGCCGGAGGCGGCCGGAAGTGCCGGGAGCCGCCCGGGGCTCCGAGGGCGAGTGCCGGGACGGACGGCACCGGGACCGTCCCGTGCCCGGTACGGCTGCGGGCCGGTTCCCCCGACGCGGAAACGTGGTCCCCGCCGGGCCCGGCGGCACGACGCCGAGGGGAGCGGACCTCCCGGCGGAACGGTCCGTCGGCGGCGTGCCGCCGGCGTGTCGCCGGGAGATTCGCTCCCCTCGTGGCTCCAGGACCTGGGTCCGGGAGCGGTCCGGCGGACTCGCCGGCACCGTCGCGGGACGCGTGCGCCGGGTCCGTCCACCGGATCAGCGGCCGGTCACTCCCCGGCGGCCGCCTTCTTCCTGCGCAGGAAGAACAGCGCCGCGCCGCCCGCGGCCACGAGGGCCACCGCGACACCGGCGATCACCGGCGTCGCGCTGGAGCCGCCGGTGTTGGCGAGGTCGCCCTCACCACCGGTCGTGTCCTCGGAGGAGCCGCCGGCCGGGCTGGGGGCCGAGGACGGGGTGTCACCGTCGGTGCCCGGCGTCTCGGTCCCCGGGGCCGGGGTGCCCTGGGTCTTGCAGTCCAGGACGCCCTGGAAGCGCTCCGAGAAGCCGTTCGGGCCCTCGATGGTGAAGTCGTACGCCGCGTCCTCCTCGACCGGGACGGTCACCGTCTTGGAACCGCCCGGCTCGACGGTGTGCTCGGTGCCCGCGAGTTCGAAGGTGAACGGGGCGTCGCCCTCGTTGCTCGCCGTGACGTCGACGCCGCCCTCGGCGCAGTTCTTCTCCGCCGTGACCGAGGGGATGGCGCCCTTCGTGGCCCAGTTCGCGGTCGCGTCGGCCGTGACCGCGGACTCGCTGGAGCCGGCGAGGATCTGCGTCTGGCTCTTGCTGGGGCTGGCGAACGCGCGGCCCACCGGGATCTCGGTGGTCGCCCGGACCGACAGCGAGGCCGCCCCGTCGGCCGCCCCCTCGGGGACGTCGAAGTACAGCTCGGCGCCGTCACTGGCGGACGTGACGGCCTTGCCGTCCTTGTCGGTCACCTTGACACCGGCCCCGGCGGCGTCGGCGGACGCGGCGACGGAGACCTGACCGGCGTCGGTGCGCACGGTCACCGGGCCGAGCTTGCCGCCGGCCTTGCCGGAGACCGCGTTGGGCTCCAGGGTGAGGGAGGTCTTCGGCTCCCGGAGGTTCTGGGCCTGGGCCTCGAGCCAGTCGGCGAGCTTCTCGGCCTGCGCGTCGCGGGCCTCGACCTTCGCCCCGTCCGAGAAGCGCCAGATGGCCACCTGGGTGCCGGCCGCCGCGGTCTTGGCGGTCAGCCCGTCGGCGCCCGACTTCTGGGAGAGCGCCGCCAGGTCGCCGACCTGCGGGTACGAGTTCTGCAGGATCCAGAGGATCTTGCCCGCGTTCTCGTTGGCGCCGAGCGAGGTCTGGGCCCAGGGGGTCTCCAGGTACGTCGCCTTGTTCTGGGTCGGGTTGTGGATGTCGATGCAGTACGACTGCAGACGGCCGCTGCCCTCGACGTTCATCTCGAACAGGCCGGCGGCGATGTCCTTGGTCTTGCCGTCGCCGAGGTCCAGACGAGCCGAGTCGTACGTCTTCAGCCCGTCGAGAGTGGCGACCGCACCCCCCTGGTGGTGGACGTCGCCCTCGTCGGCGGCGGCGTTGCCCGCACCGGCGAGCAGGCCCATGGTCAGCAGGCCGGCCGTGGCCGCCCCTGCGGCGACACGTCGTGCGGTGGTGCGTCGCCCGGTCGCGGCGAACGCGGAATGAAGAGCAAACACAGATTTCCCCTCCGGCGGGACCCGCAACGGGACACGCGAGATGTGTTCACACGTGATGCGTGGTGGAAGAGTCACGCCAGTCGTCTCAAGTGCTGGAACAGCACACGGAGATCCTAGGGAGGGAAGCGTTTCGAGTCCTCGTTCCCGACGCCGCACGGCCGTTCCGAATCGGAACCGTTACTTCCCGCGACCGGAGTGTCCCCATCCATCCATTCTTCACAACTCGCTTGGGAGGTCTGCACACTTACCGTCCGGTAGAGGCCGACGGCCGCGTCCCGTCCTCACGGCGGCGTCACCGCGCCGGGCACCCGGGCGAGCGCGGCGTCGAGGAGGCCGCGGAGCAGGGTCGGGGTCCGCCCCTGGCCGACGGCCCGGGTGACCGTGCCGTGCCCGAGCCCGCGGTGAAGGGCAGGGGTGCGGCGCCCAGTTCTTCGGCGAGCAACGCGGTGGCCACGCGGCAGCACTCCAGTGCCCCGCCCCGCAGTCCCGGCCAAGTCCGCCGGCTGGTGAGCGCCTTTCGGACAAACTGAAGGCGATCCGGGTGAGCAGAGACAACCCGGAGGGTGCCCGGCGACCTCTCATGATCCGAACAACGCGATCTCGCAAGCCAGTTGGGGTTGCGCTGCTCGTCCACATCCCATGACGCACTCGGAAGCCGGAAGCACGAGGACTGATGACCAGACTCCCAAAGGGCCGCCCCAACCGCCTGACCCGCCCCTCCATCGCCGTCGCCGTCGCCATCGCCGCGACCGCGGGCGCCGTCGCCGCCGCGCCCGACGCGAAGTCCGAGGAGCCGACGCCGAAGCTCAGCCTGATCGCCGCCTCCACCTCCGTGACGCTCGACTCGTGGAGGGAGGACCCCGGGGTCTATCTCGACCTCGGGACGTACCTCACCTCCGAGAACGGCGCCTTCGAGCTCAAGGTGACCCGGAAGTCCTACAAGGACCCGGTCGTCGCCCAGCAGATCCTCCGGAACGGGAAGAAGACCCGGACCAGGACGCTCCCCGCCGGGGTCGTCAACGACTTCGCCGGACTGCCGGACTTCACGCAGATCACCCTCACCGACGCGGCCGGCTCGACGGTGCTGGAGAAGACCGAGGCGTTCTGTCCCAACAACGCCTCGGGGCGGGTCCGGCCGGACGCCCCCGCCAACTCGAAGTATCCGGAGAGCTGTCCGACGAACCCCTTCACCCTCGGTTCGGTATGGGGCGTCGAGAACGGCTGGGCGTCCAACACCTACTCGGGGCACTACACCGATGTGGTCCAGCTGGACGCCGGCACCTACACCGCCGAGATCAACGTGGCCGAGAAGTATCGTGATCTCTTCGGCATCGCCGACAAGCCGCAGACCGTCAAGGTGATCGTCCGCGAGCGCAGTTGGGAGGACGAGGAGAGTGCCGGCGGCCGCAGCCCGGCGAGGACCACCGCCTCCGGGCACAGCGCCCACGCGCAGCACGACGCCCACGCGCACCACGGGGCGGCCGCGCAGCACGACGCCCACGCGCAGCACGGGGCCGCCGCGGACACCCCGGCCCCCGGCCCCGTGACGAGCGGCGCCGGCCCCTCGTACAACGCCGGCCACGGACCCTACCCGTCGGCTCCGCCCGCCCTGCCGTGGGCGCTGAAGAGGAAGTCCCTGGAACGGCGGGCCCTCACCACCGCCGAGGTCGGTGACGGTCCCGGGCAGACCGACGGTTCGCGGCAGGCACCGGGCGCCCGGCCCAACGCGAAGCGGCCCACCGGCAAGGCGTCCGTTCCCGACGTGCCGAAGCCCGACCTGCGCTCGCTGCCCGCGTACGGCATCACCGTCAGCGACGGCTACGAGGAGGTGCCCGGCAAGGACTACCTCGCCTTCAGCGCCAACGTGTGGAACGCGGGCCCGGCCAAGCTCGTCGTGGACGGCTTCCGCTCCCCGGGCAAGGAGGTGATGGACGCCTACCAGTACTTCTACGACGCCGACGGCAAGCAGGTCGGATACACCCCGACCGGCGGCATGGAATGGGACCCGCGTCCCGGCCACGAGCACTGGCACTTCCTGGACTTCGCCAGTTACCGGCTGCTGACGGCCGACCAGAAGGAAACGGTGCGCAGCGGCAAGGAGGCGTTCTGCCTGGCCAACACCGACGCCGTCGACTACACGGTGAAGAACGCCAACTGGCACCCGGACAACACGGACCTGTCCACCGCGTGCGGTCAGGAGAACTCCATCTCCGTCCGCGAGGTGCTCGACGTCGGCTCCGGTGACACCTACACCCAGGACCTGCCCGGCCAGTCCTTCGACATCACGGACCTGCCGAACGGCACGTACTACATCCAGGTCCTCGCCAACCCGGAGAACCGGCTCAAGGAGACCGACCACAGCAACAACAGCGCGCTGCGGAAGGTGGTCCTGGGCGGCGAGAAGGGCGCCCGTACGGTGACGGTCCCCCCGCACGACCTGGTGGACGCCAACTGACCCACCCGTGGCGGCCGGGGCCGCTCCGGAGACGAACCGGGGCGGCCCCGGCCCGCCGGAACCGCCCGGGGACCCCGTTCGCCCGCGAGGGTCGACGGAGGGACCCGGCGACGGAGTCGGGGAGGGCTGCGCCGGAGGACGATGCCGGGACCGGGGGCGGCGTCACGGTGCGGCATCGGCGAGTGCGAGGGCGGCGAGTTCGGTTCGTGCGGTGACCCCGAGTTTGGGGAACGCCTTGTAGAGGTGGTACCCGACGGTGCGCGGGCTGAGGAACAGCTGCGCGGCGATGTCCCGGTTGGACAGGCCGCGTGCGGCCAGCCGGATGATCTTCCGTTCCTGCGCGGTGAGCACGGACAGTGCTCCGCCCGCGGCCTCGGGACCGGGTGTGGTTCCGCCGGTCGCGTCGAGCTCGGCGCGGGCCCGCTCCGCCCAGGGCGCGGCGCCGAGCCTCCGGAAGGTCTCGAACGCGTCGCGGAGCTGGCTCCTGGCCTCGGACCTGCGGCGCGTGCGGCGCAGCCATTCGCCGTAGAGGAGGGCGGTTCGCGCGCGTTCGAACTGACGGTCGTCGGGGTGCAGCCGCAACGCGGCCCGGTACAGCTCCGCGGCGTCCGCCTCCGGCGCGAGCAGTGCGCGGCAGCGTTGGACGTGCGCGTCGATCCATGGTTGCGCGGCGTCGTGTGCCCAGTCCGTGAGCCGTGCGAGCGGCTCGTGGGCGTCGACCGGCCGGCCGAGCCGCACCGTCGCCTCGACCAGGTCGGGAATGCTGCGCAGGCCGGGGAGCTGATGTCTCACCGGTCCGGTGTGCAGGGCGGCCAGGCGGGTGCGGGCGGACTCCCATCGGGCGTGGCCGAGGTCGAGCAGGGCCAGTGCCCAGTGCGCCCAGGACATGCCGGGCGGGACCGCGCCGGGCTCCGGGGCGGCGAGCGCGTCGTCGGCGAAGGCGTGGCAGCGTCGCTCGTCGCCCGCCACCGCGGCCAGGTGGGCCAGCACGCCGCTGATCTCGGCGGTCCACTGCCGGTGCCCGAGCTCCCTGGCGATGCCCAGCGCCTCGGTCGCCTCGTCCCAGGCGTCGGTGTGACGGCCGAGGAAGGTCGACGCCCGGGCGACGCACGCCAGCACGGGCGGCGTCCGTCCGATCCATCCGCGGTCGCGGCACTGGGCGAGGAGCTCGCCGGCCACCCGATGTGCCTCGGTGTCCCGGCCGACGGCCTGGAGGCTGGTCGCTCCGACCAGGATCGTGTCGTGCGGGCCGCCGAATCCGGTCCGTTCGGCGGCCGCGACGCGTCGCGCGAGGGTCCCGGGGTCCCGGTCCCCCTGACCGATCGCGGACCGCACCGTCCAGGTCAGCAGGCGAACCACGTGGGTGAGCGGGTCGTCGGGCGGCAACGGCAGGGCGTCCAGCCGGTGCGCGGTGTCCGCGATCTCGTCCTTCCCGAGGTACCAGGCGGCGTGCACCGCGTCGAGCATCATGCGGGCGGCCGTCGCCGGGTCGTCGGCCCGGGTCAGCTCGGCCGCCTCGGTCAGCAACCGGCGGGCCGTGCGGAGCAATCCGTGGTGGAACGCCGCGGCGGCGCGGACCCTGATGGCGCGCACGGTCAGGGCCGGGTCGTCGGTGCCCGCGGCACCGTGCCGGGCGAGCTCCACCATGCGGTCGATGTCACCTTCCTCGGCTATCGCTTCCGCCGCCAGCACGAGTCGGCGGGCCCGGTCCGTGCCGGACTCCGTCAGCTCCGCGGCCCGTTCGTAGGCCGCCGCCGCGGCGGCGTATCCGCTTCGCTCGACGGCCCGTCGGGCGGTGCCCTCCAGTTCCGCGGCCACCTGCTCGTCGGGGCCGGTGGCCACCACGGCGTGGTGCCAGGCGCGCCGGTCGGCGTCCTCCGGCCGGTGGAGGGCTTCGGCGAGGGCCGTGTGCACCACGAGACGGAGACTGACCGGCGCCGCCTGGTAGACGGCCGACCGCACGAGGGGGTGGCGGAAGCGCACGGTGCGGTTGTCCACCTGGAGCAGCCCCGCCGTTTCCGCGGGCACCAGATCCGTGGGGCGGCAGCCGAGAGGGGCGGCCGCGCGCAGGACGACGTCGCGGTCACCGGTGTCCTCGGCGGCCGCGACGAGCAGCAGGCGCCGGCTCGGCTCGGGCAGCCGTCGTGCCCGGTCGAGGAACGCCGCCTGCACCGCGTCGGTCATGGGCAGGTCCCGGCCGGCGGCGACCGGCCGGCCGGTGGCGAGGGCGACCGGCAGTTCGAGGAGGGCGAGCGGATTGCCCTGTGCCGCGGCCAGGACCCGGTACCGGTCGGCGGGGGACAGCGTGGCGGCGTGCTCGGCCAGGAGGCCTGCGGCGGCGGGCGCGTCGAGCCCCGTCAGCGGCAGGTGGGCGAGTCCGGGGGCCTCGAAGCCGGTCCGGGCGGTGATGATCAGCGCCGTGCCCTCGGCGTCGAGCCGCCGCGCGGCGAACAGCAGGGCCTCGGCGGACGCCCGGTCCAGCCACTGCGCGTCGTCGACGAGGCACAGGAGGGGCCCGCCGTCGGCGAACTCGGCGAGGAGGGAGAGGACGGCGAGGCCGACCAGCATGCGGTCGCCCGGTTCGGCCGGGGCGAGGCCGAAGGCCCCGCGCAGGGCGCGCGCCTGCGGTGCCGGGAGGGCGTCGGTCCGGTCGAGCGCGGGCCGCAGCAGCAGGTGCAGGCCGGCGAACGGCAGGTGGGCCTCGGACTCGATCGCGGTGGCGCGCACGACCCGTAAGCCGTCGGCCGCCGACGCCACGTACTCCAGCAACGCGGTCTTGCCCGTGCCCGGCTCCCCGGTGATGAGCAGACAACCGCTGCGGCCGGTCCGGCAGTCCGCCAGCAGGCGGTCGATGACCGATATCTCTTCACTCCGTCCGTGCAACACCTGGTGAGGGTACTTAAACCGACCGGGAATCCCGGGCCGGATTACCGGGGCGTGACGGATTCCGCCCCCGGCCCCCGGCCCTAGCGTGGTGGAACCGAACACGGCGGCGGAGGGAGATCGACCATGTCCGGCTTCGACGAGCTGGCCAGGCGGTACCTGGCGAGCTGGAACGAGCACGACCCGGCCAGGCGCCGGGCGCTCGTCGACGAGCTCTGGACCGATGACGCCGGTTACACCGATCCGATCGTGGCGGTCGAGGGCCGCAACGCCATCGAGGACGTGATCGCCACGGCCCAGCGGCAGTTCCCCGGCCTGGTGTACCGGCCGGCCGGGAAGGCCGACGGCCACCACGGCGTGGCACGCCTCGCCTGGGAACTGGCGCCGCCCGGCGGCCCCGCGGTGATCGCCGGACTCGCCGTCATGGTCACCGAGCGGACCCGCCTGCGCCGCGTGTACGGATTCCTCGACCCCGTCCTCACGGACACCACCGCACCAGGAGCCGGAAGTTGACACCTGATCCCATGACCCTCCACCCGCTGCCGGCACACGACCGGGTGGTCTTCCTCAAACCGCTGGTCGACTCACCGAAGATCGTGGTGGGCGAGTACACCTACTACGACGATCCCGAAGGCGCCACCGGCTTCGAGCACCGCAACGTGCTCTACGCCTACGGCCCGGAGCGACTGGTCATCGGCAGGTACTGCGCCATCGCCATGGGCACCCGGTTCCTGATGGCCGGCGCCGACCATCCGGCGATGGGCGTGTCCACCTTCCCGTTCACCATGTTCGGCGGCGAGTGGACCGAGCGGACCCTCGACATCGTCACCGGCATGCCGAGCCGGGGCGACACCGTGGTCGGCAACGACGTCTGGTTCGGCCACGGGGTCACCGTCATGCCCGGCGTGCGCATCGGTGACGGCGCCGTCGTCGCCGCCGGGGCGGTGGTCACCGCGGACGTCCCGCCCTACACGGTCGTCGGCGGCAACCCGGCCCGCCCGATCCGGCAGCGGTTCGACGACGCCGACGTCGACCTGCTCCTGCGGGCCGCCTGGTGGGACTGGCCGGTGGAGCTGGTCACCGAACACGCCCGCACCCTCATGGCCGGCACCCCGGCCGACATCGCCCGCATCGCCGCCGACCACGGACCGGGGACCGCATGACGTCCGTGTCGATCGAGGAGCACCCCGTGGGCGGCGGCGGCCCGTACTCCCTCACCACCGGCCCGGACGGCGCGCTGTGGTACACCCTGGTCCACGGCGGCCGGATCGGCCGGCTGGCGCCCGGCGCCGAACCGGTGAGCCACCGGCTGGACCCGGACTGCGGGCCGACGGTCATCACCACGGGGCCGGACGGCGCCCTGTGGTTCACCGAGTACCGGGCGCACCGCATCGGCCGGATCACCCCCGACGGCACGGTCACCGAATTCCCTCTGCCCACCGCGGAGTGCGGGCCGTTCGGCATCGCGGCGGGGCCCGACGGGGCGCTGTGGTTCACCGAGACCACCGCCGACCGCGTCGGCCGCGTCACCACCGCCGGCGAGGTCACCGAGTTCCCGCTCCCGGTCACCGGCGCGTTCCCGTCCGCCATCACCGCGGGGCCGGACGGCGGGATGTGGTTCACCCTGAACCGGGCCGACGCGATCGGCCGGATCGGCACCGACGGCACGGTCACCGTCCACCCGCTGCCCACCCCGGGCTCCGCACCGGTCGGCATCGCCCTCGGCCCCGACGGCGCCCTCTGGTACGTCGCCATCGCCGCCGGCCACATCGGCCGCGTCACCACCGGTGGCGAGGTCAGGGAGTTCCCGCTGCCCGACCGCGCCGGCCGGCCGCACGCCATCACTCCGGGCACCGACGGCTCCCTGTGGTTCACGGAGTGGGGCGGCAACCGCGTCGGCTCGATCACCACCGAGGGCGTGATCGAGGTGCACGACCTGCCCGCACCCGGCTCGGAGCCGCACGGCATCGCCCTCGGCCCCGACGGTGCCCTGTGGACGGCACTGGAGACCGGCGCCCTCGCCCGCATCGCCCCGAAGCCGCTGCCCCCCCGACCCAGGAGAGAACCTTGTCCGTGACGTTCAACCACACGATCATCCCCGCCAGGGACCGCGAGGAGTCGGCCCGGTTCTTCCGTGAGCTGTTCGAACTCCCCGAGGCTCCGTCGTGGGGTCCGTTCACCAACGTCCAGCTCGACGAGGGCGTGCTGCTGCAGTTCGCCGAGCTGCCCGGCGTCGACCGGATCCAGATGCACCACTACGCGTTCCTGGTCGACGACGACCTGTTCGACCGGGCCCACGCCCGCCTCCGGGCGGACGGCACCGAGCACTGGGCGGATCCTCGGATGACACGGCCCGGCGAGACCAACACCGAACACGGCGGCCGCGGTGTCTACTTCAGCGACCCCGCCGGCCACGCCATCGAAATGATCACCAAGCCCTACCTATGACCAGGACCACCCGAAAGGACCCCATGACACACACCACCGTCGACCCCGGCGCCGAGTTCGACCGGCAGGTCCGCAACCTCGTGGAACGGGACTGGCCGACGATGGCCCGCCTGACCCGGGAGCACTTCACCGCCCTGGTCGCGCCCCTGCGCGATCTCGTCACCGACATCGGACACGGCACATGGGCGCCGGACACCGGGCGCGTCCCCTTCCTGCTCGTGATCGCCCGGGAAGTCGCCCCGATCGAGCAGACGATGAAGCGCACCACCCTCCACGGAAAGACCGGGCCCGGCTTCGTGGACCGGTCCTTTGAGCCCGGCGCCCTCGAGCGGTTCGTCGCCGTCAAGGAGACCGGCCTCGCCGACGAGCGCGCCTACCTGCTGTTCGACGTCGAGCGCGGAGAGGAGTTCTGCGGTGCCGTACCCGGCGACGCCCTGGGCACCATCGCCGCCAGGGGCCGCACCCCGCTCACCATCGAGGAGGGGATCGCGCTGATCACCCACTTCCCCGAGATCCTGGTCAAGAACAAGTGCTTCTCCCTGGGCGGTTCACGCTCCGGCGACCGCCGCGTCCCGGCGATCTGGATCAGCCGGCACGCTCCGAAACTGGGCTGGTGCTGGGAGGGCAACCCGCACACATGGCTCGGCATGGCCTCGGCCGGCTCCCGCCGCGCCGCCACGGAGCGGTAGCTCGGCCGAGTCCTCCTCACCGACCGGAGCCACGGGCCACGAACGCCATGTGCTGGATGTTCCCGGCCCTGTTCCAGGTCGAGTGGTTGCCCGGGGCCCCGGCGTCCCGGGCCCGGTCGTACAGCCACTCCTCCCCCGCGCCGTCCCGCGGGTGCGCTGCGCGCCGCTCCTCTGCGGTGAAGCGCGCGCTCCACCCGGTGGCGCAGGCGGGACGCGCCCCGAAGGTGCGGCTCCGGTCGTCGTCGGTCCCGTGCGCCCGGAGCCGGCCCGGCGTTCAGCGCCGCCGGAGCCGCAGCACTCCGGCGAACAGGACGACGAGGAGTCCGGCGAGGGGCACCACGAGCAGGCCCGTGCGCAGGCCGGCCTCGTCGGCGACGAGTCCGACGACGGGCGGGGAGCACAGGAAGCCCAGCCGCATGAGCCAGGAGACGATCGTGAGTCCCGATCCGGGCTTGAGGCCGGGCAGTTCGTCGGCCTCGTGCATCGCCGCGGGAACCAGGGTCGCCACGCCGAATCCCGCGGCGGCGAAGCCGAGGACCGTCCCCGGCACCGTGGGGACGGCCAGCGCCAAGCCCATGCCGGCCGCGACGACGATCCCGCCGGCGCGGGCCACCCGCCGCTGGCCGAACCGGTCCACCAGCCGGTCGCCGATCAGGCGGCCGACGAACTGTGCGCCCACCAGGGCGATGAACCCGCAGGCGGCCACCGTCACCGGTGCGTCCAGGGAGTCGGCGAGGTACAGCGCGGCCCAGGAGTTGCCCGCGTCCTCGACGAGGGTGCCGGCGGTGGCGATGAGGACGAGGGCGGCCAGCACGTACGCCGTGCGCCTGGAGCCCGTGGTGGTCCGCCCCTGGTGCGGGTCGCCGTCCGCGGCGCCCTCCCCCTCCTCGGCCGGCCCGGTGTCGGGTCCGGGCAGGCAGTGGCGCAGGGCGACGCAGGCGGCGGTCCCGAACAGCACGCCCGAGACGAGCAGGTGCTGCCCCCGGGACAGGTCCAGGGCGATCGCGCCGGCCGCCATGGCCCCTCCGGCGACGGCGCCGATGGACCAGATGGCGTGGAAGGAGTTGATGATGCTGCGCCCGTAGCGGCGCTGCACCCGCAGTCCGTGGGCGTTCTGCCCGACGTCCGTGACGGCGTCCATGGCGCCGGCCAGGAACAGCGCCGCCGCGAACACGGCCACCGAACCGGCCAGGCCCGCGGTGAGGACTCCCGCGCCGGTCAGCAGGGTGCCGATCACCGCGACCCGCGCCGAGCCGAGGCGGCGGACGAGCACCCCCGCCGCCAGGCCGGCGACCATGGCGCCCGTCGGGAACGCCGCGACGGCCAGTCCGTAGGCGGCGTTCCCGATGCCGAGATCGTCCTTGATCTGCGGATACCGCGGCAGCAGGTTGGCGAACAGGGCGCCGTTGGTGAGGAACAGCACGGCCACGGCCACCCGGGCCCGCCGGTCGGCCCGGGTGGGCTGCTGCAGTACGTCGACAGTCATGCGGTGGAGCCTACAGAGCGGAGCGTACGGTCGTACACTCGCCCTCCCCGGGACCGGCCCGGCGCCGTGGACCGGCCCGGCGGTCACCGGCCGGGGAATCCGGCTCCGCGGCTGAACACAAATTCCACACAACCCCTCTTCATAACGGCTCCGATGGTCTAGATTGACCTTGCTTCAGCTGTTCGGACACGAGGCGACCATTAATGATCTTTAAGTCCGGCGCCACGGAAAGCGAATGATCGCATTCCGGTGCCGGGCGTGGGGATGATCAATTCCCGGGGCCGGGAGGGGCCGGGGTGCGGGGAGCACCCCGGATTTCCGCTCCCGCCCGGGTGGGTCGTTCAACCGGTTCCGCACCAGTGGGGCTGTCGTGCGCGGGAGGCGGGGGCCTTCCGCGGGGGAGGAACGGCGCGGCATGGCGCGGGGGGCGGGGGTCCTCCGCGGGTGGAGAAACGGTGTCAGGGGAACACGTCGAACCACTGGGGACCTGGGGGGTTCTGTGCGGCAAGGGGGATTAGTCAGCCCGTTTCCGTCGGCGCGCGGGCGTCTGGCGGACGGGGGGACGGGCCGGCCCGCGATCGACTGGGAGCAGCGGTACCGCCGTACCGTGATCACCGGCGATACCGTGACCACCGCCTTCGTGGTGGCGGCGATCGGTAATTTCTTCGGGGCCCGGGACGCGGCCAACTGGCACGAGAAGTGGGGGATTCTCGCATTCGGCACCTGGTTGTTGGTGCTGGGGGCACTCGCGGTGAGCCGGTCGTGGGCTCCGGTGGTTCTCGGCCAGGGAGCCGAGGAATTCCGCCGGCTCGGACGCTCGCTGTTCGCGGCGACCGTCGTCCTGGCGCTCGGCGGAATAGCCCTCACCTCGCGCAACATCAAACTCTGGATCTTCGTCGCGATTCCCGCGATCGCGCTCGTCACCATGACCACGCGGTATCTGCTCCGCCTCCGGCTGCACAAGCAGCGGCAGGACGGCTGGTGCCTGAGACCGGTGCTCGCCGCCGGGAGCCCGGACACGGTGCGCGACCTGATCGCCCGGACCCGCAAGTTCCCGCACCTCGGCTGGCGGGTGGACGCGGTGTGCACGACGGGCGGTGCCGGGGTCGACGGCGACCGGCTGGACGGAGTGCCGGTCGTCGGCCGGCTGGCGGACGTCGCGGGCCACGTCCGCCGCGACGGCTACCGCGTCGTCGCGGTCACCCCGGACCCGCACTGGTCACCGGACCGGCTGCAGCGGCTGGCCTGGAACCTCGAGGGCAGTGACGCCGAGATGGTCGTGGCCCCCGTGCTGATGGAGGTGGCCGGACCGCGGCTGCACATCGACGCGGTGCTCGGGATCCCGCTGCTGCGGGTCAGCATGCCGGCCTTCACCGGGGGCCGCCGGGTGGTCAAGGGAATCGTCGACCGGCTGGGCGCGGCGGTCCTGCTGGTGCTGTTCGCGCCGCTGATGGCGGGCGTCGCGCTGCTCGTGACGACGACCAGCCGGGGCGGGGCGTTCTACCGCCAGCGCAGGGTCGGCAAGGACGGCCGCGAGTTCACCATCCTCAAGTTCCGCACCATGGTCGCCGGGGCCGACCGGATCCGTGCCGAGCTGGCCGACCGCAACGAGGGCGCCGGCCTGCTGTTCAAGCTCCGCCGGGATCCGCGGGTGACCCGGGTGGGAGCGGTGCTGCGCCGGTACTCGATCGACGAGCTCCCGCAGCTGTTCAACGTGCTCACCGGATCGATGTCGCTCGTCGGCCCGCGGCCCCCGTTGCCGGAGGAGTGCGCCGCGTACGGCCCCGACATCCGGCGGCGGCTGCTGGTCAAGCCCGGACTCACCGGCCTGTGGCAGATCAGCGGGCGCAGCGACCTGCCGTGGGAGGAGGCGGTCCGCCTCGACCTGCGGTACGTGGAGGACTGGTCGCTCGCCCTGGACACGGTGATCCTGTGGAAGACGCTGCGTGCGGTGATCCACGGGCAGGGGGCCTACTGATGCGCGGCGGCCGTGGACCGGCCGGCGCGCGGACCGCAGGCCGCGAGGGCCTGCCTGGGGGGAGGAACGGGTCATGAGAGTCAGCGTTTTCGGGCTCGGCTACGTGGGCTGCGTGTCGGCCGCGTGCCTGGCCAGCATGGGCCACGAGGTCATCGGGGTGGACGTCAGCCGGGTGAAGGTCGACCTGGTCAACGACGGCAGGGCCCCGGTGGTCGAGGAACGGATCGGCGAGCTCGTCGCCGAGGTCGTGCGGACCGGGGCGTTACGCGCCACCGACGACGTCCGCGAGGCGGTCGCGAACAGCGAGGTCTCGCTGGTCTGCGTGGGCACGCCGTCGGAGCCCAACGGCAGCCTGTGCACCACCTACCTGGAGCGGGTCACCGAGCAGATCGGCACCGCGCTGGCGGACCGTCGTGGGCGCGGCGGGCGGCACACCGTGGTGTTCCGCAGCACCATGCTCCCGGGCACCTGCCTGAACCTGCTGGTGCCGATCCTGGAGAAGTGCGTCGGCGGCACGGCCGGGGTGGACGTCGGGGTCGCGGTCAACCCGGAGTTCCTGCGCGAGAGCACGAGCGTGCGGGACTTCTTCGACCCGCCCAAGACCGTCATCGGCGAGCTCGACCCGGCGAGCGGCGACGTGGTGGCGGCGCTCTACGACGGTCTGCCCGGCGAGGTGTTCCGGGTGCCGGTCCCGACGGCGGAGGCGATCAAGTACGCGGACAACGCGTTCCACGGCCTCAAGATCGGCTTCGCGAACGAGCTGGGCGCCATATGCCAGGCGCTCGGGGTGGACTCGCACCAGGTGATGGACGTGTTCCTGGCCGACCGCAAGCTGAACATCAGCCCCGCCTACCTGCGGCCCGGCTTCGCCTTCGGCGGCTCCTGCCTGCCCAAGGACCTGCGCAGTCTGGTCCACGCGGCGCACCGGGCCGACGTCTCGGTGCCCATCCTCTCCCACGTGCTGCCCTCCAACTCCGACCACCTGCAGCGCGCGGTGGAACTGGTCGAGCGCACCGGCAAGCGCCGGGTGGGGCTGTTCGGGCTGTCCTTCAAACCCGGCACCGACGACCTGCGCGAGAGCCCGCTGGTCGAGCTGGCGGAGCGGCTCTTCGGCAAGGGGTACGACCTGCGGATCCACGACGCCAACGTGAACCTGTCCCGGCTGCTCGGCGCGAACCGCGAGTACATCGAGACCCGGCTGCCGCACCTCGCGCACCTGCTCGCGGACTCCGTCGACGAGGTGCTCGAACACGCCGAGGTGTGCCTGGTCGGGACCCGGGACCCGGCCGTGCTGGCGGCGCTGCCCCACGGCGACGGCCCGGTGATCGTCGATCTCGTCCGCCTCCCCGACGCCGAGGCGCGCCGGGCCGAACCGGGGTACGTGGGTCTTGCCTGGTGACACGTCGTTCAGGGACACGGCCGGCGGCCGGCCGGGCCGGCGCGCGCTGGTCCTGGTGGAGAACCTGTCGGTGCCGTTCGACCGGCGGGTGTGGCAGGAGTGCACCACGCTGCGCGACGCGGGCTGGGAGGTGCACGTCGTCTGCCCCCGCGGGACCAGGCGGGACACGGAGCCGGAGGCGGTGATCGACGGGGTGCGGATCCACCGCTACCCGTTGCGCGCGGCCACCGGAGGGCCGGCCGGCTACCTGCGGGAGTACGGATCGGCGCTGTGGCACACGGTCCGGCTGGCCCGGAAGGTCGGCCCGGTCGACGTGGTCCACGCCTGCAACCCGCCCGACCTGCTGTTCCTGCCGGCCCTGTGGATGAAGCGGCGCGGTGCCCGGTTCGTCTTCGACCAGCACGACCTGGTGCCCGAGCTGTACCTCTCCCGGTTCGGCCGCGGGAAGGACCTGCTCTACCGCGCCGTGTGCGCGCTGGAACGGATGACCTACCGGGCCGCGGACGTCGTGCTCGCCACGAACGAGAGCTACCGGGAGGTCGCGGTGCGCCGCGGCGGCCGGCGGCCGGAGGACGTCTTCGTGGTGCGCAGCGCGCCCGACACCGACCGGTTCCACCCCGTGCCGCCCGAGCCGGAGCTGAAGCGCGGCAAGCCCCACCTGCTGTGCTACCTCGGCGTCATGGGACCGCAGGACGGCGTCGACTACGCCCTGCGGGCGCTGGCGAAGCTGCGCGACGAGTTCGGGCGGACCGACTGGCACGCGGTGTTCGTCGGCGCCGGCGACACCTTCGACGCGATGGTGGAGCTGGCGGAGCGGCTCGGGCTCTCGGAGCAGGTGCAGTTCACCGGGCGCGTCCCCGACGCCGACCTGGTGCGCTACCTCTCCACCGCGGACGTGTGCCTCTCCCCCGACCCGCGCAACCCGCTCAACGACGTGTCGACCATGAACAAGGTCCTGGAGTACATGGTGATGGGCCGGCCCGTCGTCTCGTTCGACCTGAAGGAGGCACGGGTCTCCGCCGGTGACGCCGCCCTCTACGCGCCCGCGAACGACGAGTCCGCGTTCGCGGGGCTCGTCGCGCTGCTGCTGGACGATCCGGAGCGGCGGGCCCGGATGGGCAGGACCGGCCAGGAGCGGATCGGCGGGCCGCTCTCCTGGCGGAACTCGCAGGAGTCGCTGCTCGCCGCCTACGCCGCCGCCTGCCGTGACCGCGTCCCGTACCGGGCAGGGAAGAGGCCGCGTCGTTGAGCGAGGACACGATACGCCTGGCCACGATCGGGCGGATGATCCGCCGGCGCCTGCGGCTGCTCACCGTCCTGGCCGTGGTCGGCGCGCTCGTCGGCTACGGCCTCTCCCTGCTGTTCCCGCCGCGCTACACGACGTCGGCGTCGGTCCTGCTGCCGGGGGCGTGGGAGGAGCGCGAACTGCTGACCCAGACGGAGATCGCGACCAGTTCGGTGGTGGTCGACCGGGCGGCCGCCGCGCTCGGCTGGAAGGGGGTCGACGGCGGTGAGCTGCGGGACCGGGTGACCGCCCGGGCCGCCGACGGGAACATCATCGAGATCTCGGGCACGGCCGACACCCCGGAGCGCGCGCAGCAACTCTCCGACCAGGTGGTCGAGGAGTTCGTCGCCTTCGTCGCGCGGATCACCGGCGACGGCAGCGACTCCGAGGCGACGCGGCCCGAGGAACTGCGGCAGATGGTGGTGCGGACCAGCCGCCGCATCACCGAACTGGCCGACGCCGCCGATCCCGGGCGGTCCGTGGAGAGCGTGCAGACCCGCACCGAGCTCGCGAAGCTGCGCACCGCGCTGCAGGAGGCCGTCACCGAGCTGGAGCGGGCCGACCCGGCCGCCGGCAAGGCCCGCATGGTCGTCATGGGACCGGCCGCCCGGCCGGCCGGCGAGGCGCCGCCGACGCGGGCGCAGCTCGTCGCCGGCGGGGCGCTGCTGTTCTTCCTGCTCGCGGTCGTCGGCCAGCTCGCCGCCGCGCGGATGAGCCGCCGGCTGCGCACCGAACCGGAGATCACCGCGGCGCTGGGCTCGCCGCTGCTGGGCGCCGTCGACGTACCCGACGACGAGGCCGCGCACCGGCCGGAGGAGCGTGATCGGCGGGCCCGGATCCGCCGGCTCCTCGGCGTCGACGTCCGGTGGGACGTGCCCGCCCCGCGGACGTCCGGCGACGAGGCCGGCCGGCGGATCCGCTACCGGCGGGTGTGCGCCCGCCTCCGGGGCCGGTCGGCGGTCCCCCGGCGGCTGCTGGTCGTCGTCCCGGACGGCGACGGGACCGCCCGCCGGGCCGCCGGACGGCTCGTCGCCGAGGCCGGGGGCGATCCGCTGCTGCGGGTGGTGGAGGTGGCGGTGG
The DNA here is from genome assembly GCF_040302425.1 of Streptomyces sp. NPDC126497. NCBI lineage: Bacteria > Bacillati > Actinomycetota > Actinomycetes > Kitasatosporales > Streptomycetaceae > Streptomyces > Streptomyces sp. NPDC126497. The sequence goes on along the minus strand of NZ_JBEORT010000001.1, from coordinate 8,026 downwards.
CCCGGCCGACGGTGCCGGACCGCGACCACGAGTCCGGCGCCCTGGTCGTGGTCAGCGCGGGCGGCTGGACCGCGGGAGAGCTGGCCGGCGTCGCCGAGGCGTGCGCGGACGCCGGACACGAACTCGTCGGCGTGGTCCTCGCCGGACGGGTCCGCACCCGTCCGAAGCGGTCCGCCGGCCGCCCCCTGGACGCGGCCGCGCCCAGGGTCGCGGTGAGCCACGACGCGACGGGAGGGACGGGGTGACGACGCGTACCACGCCGGAGCCGCCGGCCGCCGCTCCGCTGCTGGACCTGCAGGTGCTGGTGGTGGCGGTGCGCAGACGGCGCCGCCTCTGGTGCTCCGCGGCGCTGCTGGGGCTGCTCGTCGGCGCGGCGGTGGCGGTCCTGATGCCGCCGCCGCCGACCGCGGTGACCAAGGTGCTGGTCGCGCACCAGCAGGACCAGCCGAACGACCCCGGGACGCTGATCCGCACCGACGCCGCGCTGCTGCACACCACGCGGATCGCCGACAAGGCGCTGAAGGCCCTCGGGTCCACGGAGAGGCCGGAGGACTTCATGGGGGACTACGAGGGGACCGGTCTGACCAACAACCTGCTGCAGATCACCGCGACGGGTGACAGCGACGCGGAGGCGGTGGCCCGCGCCGAGGCGCTGGCCGACGCGTTCGTCGCGGACCACGTGCGGCGGATACGGGAGGCCGCGGACGCCGAGTCCACGACCCTGCTCGAACAACGCGACCGCATGCGGGACGAACTCGCCGAGGTCAACAAGGCGATCGAGGAGGGCGCCCCGAGCAGCGACCCGAAGGCGGCGGCGGACCTGGAGTCGCTCTTCGCCCGCCGGGCCGAACTCACCTCGCGGATCACCGACTTCGGCGAGCGCGCCGCGGAGGCGCGCATCGGCACGCCCCAGCTCGTCGCCGGCACGCAGATCGTGGACGCCCCGCGCCTGGTGCGGCACTCCCTGCCCCGGACCGCCGTCACCGACGCCGCGATCGGACTCGTCCTCGGGCTCGCCCTCGGGCTCGCGGTGGCCGCGGTCGGCGCGGTGGTGGCGGACCGCCCCGTGCTGCGCCGGGACATCGCGGCCCACCTCGGCGCCTCGGTCGTCGCGGAGCTGCCCCGCCGGCCGGCCCGGCTCTGGCGGCGCCGGCGGGTCGAAGCGGCCCGCGCCCGGCTCACCGCGTCCCTGGCGCGCACCGTGCGCGGCTCCGCGGAACCGCTGTCGCTGCTGGAACTGGGCTGTGCGCGCAGCGCGAGCACGATCGCCCTGGACCTCGCCGGGGAACTGGCGGCCCAGGGGCCCGTGGTCGTCGTCGACGGTCTGCCCGGCCCGCAGCTCGCCGGGCGCCGCCCGGAGCCGGGGGGCCCCACCGTGGTCGGCGCCGGGGAGCGGGCCGCGGACGGACCGCCCCAGGAGCGCCGGATCGGCGTCGGTTCGGTCGCGCCCGGCACGGCGTGGGCCGACCTCCCGCACCTCGGCACGCGGACCGTGCTCGTCGTGCGCGCCGGGCACGGCAGCACGGCGTGGCTGCACACCGTGGCGCGGCAGCTCGCGGAGCAGCGCGTCGCGGTGACCGGTGTGGTGCTGATCGACCCCGATCCGCGCGACCGGACCGACGGCACGCTGTGGGACGGGGCGCCCACCGCGCCGCGCGGCCACGGCGAGCGGCCGGCCCGGCGCAACGGCGGGGGTGTCTCCCACGCCGTCCAGGCAGTGGGGGAGGACCGGCCGCGGACGGAGCGGCCGCCGATGTGGGCGGCCCGGGTCCCGGACAGTGACCAGGAGGCGCGGTAGGACATGTGTGGCATCGCAGGCACGTACCGGTGGGCGGACGGGAAGGCCGTGACCGACCGGCTCACCGAGGTCCTCGCCCACCGCGGTCCGGACGGGGCGGGCCGGTACGGCCACCCCGTCGGTGACGGCGAGGTGCAGCTCGGGCACCGCCGGCTGGCCATCATCGACCCGTCCGGGACGGGCGCCCAGCCGATGGTCTCCGGGGGCCTCGCCCTGACCTACAACGGCGAGCTGTACAACGCGCCCGAGCTGCGCGCCGAGCTGGCGGCCGCCGGGGTGCGCTTTTGCGGCACCTCCGACACCGAGGTGCTCCTCGAGGCCTGGCGGCGCTGGGGCACGGACTGCCTGCCCCGGCTGCGCGGCATGTTCGCCTTCGGGGTCTTCGACGAGCGGACCGGTGAACTGGTGCTGGTCCGCGACCAGTTGGGCATCAAGCCGCTGTTCCTGCTGCGGCGCGGCGAGGGCCTGGTGTTCGCCTCCGAGCTCAAGGCGCTCGCCGCGGTGACCGGCGGATCGCTGGAGGTGGACCACGCGGCGCTGGTGGCCTCGCTGCTCTACTACTGGGTGCCGGACTCGCGGTGCGCGCTGCGCGGGGCGGAGAAGCTGCCGCCGGGGAGCTGGCTGCGGTGCCGGCCCGACGGCCGGGTGGAGCGCGGCCGGTTCTGGAACCTGAGGGAGGTCGCCGCCGAGGGGCGGGAGCGGGCCCTGAGCGGCGAGCGGCCGGACCTCGCCGCCGTGATCGAGGAGTCCACCCGGCGCCACCTGCTCTCCGACGTCCCCGTGGCGACCTTCCTCTCCGGCGGCCTGGACTCCAGCTACCTGACCGCGCTGGCGGCCCGCGACCGGCCCGGGATCCCCGCCTACACGATCGGGTTCCGCGCCGAGGACGCGAAGTTCGAGGCGATGCCGGACGACCTGCGCTACGCCCGGCAGGTGGCCGGGCGGTTCGGCGTCGACCTGCGGGAGATCGAGATCGCCCCGGACGTCCTCGACCTGCTGCCGCGGATGACGTACCACCTGGACGAGCCGATCGGCGACCCCGCCGCGATCAACACCTTCCTGATCTGCTCGGCGGCCCGGGAGGCCGGGGTCAAGGTGATGCTCTCGGGGATGGGCGCCGACGAGCTGTTCGCCGGGTACCGCAAGCACCTGGCCAACCTGCTCGCGCTGCGCTACCAGCGCGTCCCGCGGCCGCTGCGGCGCGGGGTGTCCGCGGCGGTGGACCGGCTGCCGGTCGCCACGAGCCGCCGGGGGTACCGGTCGGTGCGCTTCGCCAAGCGGTTCCTCTCCTTCGCCGACCTGCCGGAGGAGACCGCGTTCCGGCGCAGCTACACCATGTACGACCGGGACGAGCTGCTCGCGCTGATCGACCCGGACCTGGCCCCGGCGGTCGACGACGTGCTGACCGAGCACGCGGACACCTACCGGGACAACGACCTCGACGACTTCGTCAACCGCATGTGCCTGGGCGACGCCCGGATGTTCCTGCCGGGCCTGAACCTCGCCTACACGGACCGCTCCAGCATGGCCGCGTCGACCGAGGTGCGGGTGCCGTACGTGGACGTCGAGGTGGTGAGGGCGGCGTTCGCCGTGCCCGGCGACCGCAAGATCGTCGGACGGCAGGGCAAGGCCGTCCTCAAGGAGGCGGCCGTCTCGGTCCTGCCGCGGGAGATCGTGTACCGGCCCAAGGGCCTGTTCAGCGCCCCGCTGCGGGCCTGGATGAGCCGGGACCTGGCGCCGCTGGTGCGCGAGGTGGTCAACGACGGCGAGCTCGTCCGTTCCGGGTTCCTGCGCCGCGACGCGCTGCGGCGGCTCGCCGCCGAGGACGCCGCCGGGCAGCGGGACTTCTCCAAGCATCTGTGGCACGTGCTGACCCTCGAGTACTGGTACCGCGGCGTGACCTCCGGGTCCGGCCGGAACCTTCCGACGGCGTAGAGAACAAGAGGACTTCGGTGAAACAGGTCGTACAGAACTACAAGAGCGGCGAGCTGGCCCTGCTCGACGTGCCGGTGCCGGGGTGCAAGCCGGGCGGTGTGCTGGTCCGCAGCGCCTACTCGCTGATCTCCACCGGGACCGAGCTGATGAAGGTGTCCGAGGCCGGCATGTCGCTGGTGGGCAAGGCCCGCTCCCGCCCCGACCAGGTGGCCAAGGTCGTGCAGAGCGTGGCCGTCAACGGGGTGCCCGCCACCTACCGCAAGGTGATGGGCAAGCTGGACTCCTACACGCCGCTGGGCTACTCGCTGTGCGGGGTGGTCGAGCAGGTCGGCGCCGGGATCGACGACGTGAAGGCCGGCGACCTCGTGGCCTGCGCCGGCAACGAGCACGCGCTGCACGCCGAGCTGAACTGGGTGCCGAAGAACCTCTACGTCCCGGTGCCGGACGGCCTGGCGCCGCGGCACGCGGCCTTCGGCACCGTCGGGTCGATCGCGCTGCAGGGCGTCCGCCAGGGCGAGCCGCAGCTCGGCGAGGTGGCGCTGGTCGTCGGTCTCGGGCTGATCGGGCAGCTGGTGGTGCAGCTCCTCACCGCCTCGGGGGTCCGCGTGGTCGGGGCCGACCCCGACCCGGTGCGCTGCGGGCTCGCCGAGCGGCTGGGCGCGGCGGCCTGCGGCGATCCCGGCTCCGCGGCCGTGGAGGGCGCCGTCGCCGAACTCACCGGCGGACACGGCGTGGACCAGGTGTACCTGGCGGCGGGCGGCGGCAGCAACCAGCCCGTCGAACTGGCCGCCCGCCTCAGCCGGGACCGGGGCCGGGTCGTCGACATCGGCAAGTGCCGTCTGGACCTGCCGTGGAACGCGTACTACGAGAAGGAGCTCGACGTCCGGTTCTCCCGCAGCTACGGCCCCGGGCGCTACGACCCGGAGTACGAGCTTCAGGGGCGGGACTACCCGATCGGCTACGTGCGCTGGACCGAGCGCCGCAACCTGGCGTGCTTCCTCGACCTCGTCGCCCGCGGCCGGGTCGACGTGGAGCCCCTGGTCTCCCACGTCGCCGACTTCGAGGACGCCGTCGAGACGTACCGGAGCCTGAAGGACGGCGGACTGAAGGCCGTGGCCGTGCTGTTCCGGTACCCCGGGCAGGAGGTCGAAGCGGAGGCGCCGGTGGTGTCCGTGCCCGCCGTGGACGTGAGGCGGAGCCCGGTGCGGGCCGCCGGGACGCCGGTGCGCCTGGCGTTCGTCGGCGCGGGCGCCTACGCGTCGTCGATGCTGCTGCCGCACCTGGCGCGGCGCGAGGGCGTCGAGCTGTCGACGGTCGTCACCACGACGGCGCTGTCCGGTGCCAACGCGCAGCACAAGTTCGGCTTCGGCAGGGCGACCACCGACCTCGACGCGGTGCTCGGCGACGCGTCCGTCGACGCGGTGTTCGTGGTCACCCGGCACAGCTCGCACGCCGAGCTGACCCGGAAGGCGCTGCTGGCCGGCAAGGCGGTGTTCGTGGAGAAGCCGCTGGCGCTCACGGAGGACGAGCTGGCCGGGGTGCTCGCGGCGGTGGAGGAGTCCGGCAACGACCGGCTCCAGGTGGGCTTCAACCGCCGGTTCGCGCCGCTGCTGCAGGAGGCCAGGAAGCGGTTCGGTGCCCGGACCGGTCCGGCGAGCCTGCGCTACCTGGTCAACGCGGGCCGCCTCGACCACGGGAGCTGGTACCTCCGGCAGGACACCGAGGGCTCGCGGTTCGCCGGTGAGGGCGGGCACTTCATCGACACGGCGAGCTGGCTGCTGGAGGCCGACCCGGTCTCGGTGTACGCGGTCGCCCCGTCCGGCGACGAGGACCTCCAGGTCGTCCTGTGCTACCCGGACGGATCCACCGCCACGATCAGCTACGTCACCACCGGGTCGGCCGGGTTCCCCAAGGAGACGCTGGACCTCATCGCGGACGGCAAGGTGCTGCGGCTCGACGACTTCGTCCGCGCCTCGGTGTTCACGGACGGAGGGGCCGGCCGCAGGCGGTGGGTCAGTTCGCGGCTGCCCAGGGCCCGGGACAAGGGGCAGAACGCCGAGCTGGCCGCGTTCGTCAGGGCCGTGCGGACCGGCGGGCCGATGCCGGTGCCGCTGGAGTCGCTGGTCGCCACCACGGCGGCCACCCTCGCCGTGCGGACGGGCCTGGCCGCCGGCGCGCCGGTGACGCTCGCGGGGGCGCGATGAGCATGGGCCCGGGCTGGTACCTGCGGCGGCTGTCCCGGATGGGACCGCGGGAGGTCGGCGGCCGGGCGGTCGACGCGGTGCGCAGACGGCGGTGGCGCTCGGTGCCGCCGCCGGACGGCCCGGACGTGACCGGCGCCCGGTTCACCGCCGTACTGCCCGCGGGTGCGATCGCCGCGGTGCCGCCGGACGCCGCGAAGCGCCTCGTCGCCGACGCGGACCGGCTGATGGCCGGACGCGCCGGGTTCTTCGGGGTGGAGCGCCACGACCTGGTCGACCCGGACTGGTGGTACGACCCGAGGACCGGGCGCCGGGCCCCGGCGGGTCACGCCTTCGACGTGCCGTACCGGGACGAGGGGGCGGTCGGGGACATCAAGCAGATCTGGGAGCCGTCCCGGCACCAGTACCTCACCCGGCTCGCCGCCGCCTACGCGCTCACCGGCGACGAGCGGTACGCCGAGCGGGTGGGCGGGCACCTGCGCTCGTGGTGGGCGGCCAACCCGCCGCTGCTCGGGGTGCACTGGGTCAGCGGCATCGAGCTGGGGATCCGGCTGCTGTCCTGGGTGTGGATCCGCCGGCTGCTCGACGGCTGGCCGGGCGCGGCCGCCCTGTTCGAGGAGAACCCGGTGGCTCTGAACCAGATCTGGCACCACCAGCGCTGGCTGGCCGCCTTCCCCAGCCGGGGCTCCTCGGCGAACAACCACGTGATCGCCGAGGCCGCCGGGCAGTCCGCCGCGGCCTGCGCGTTCGACTGGTTCCCCGCCTCGGCGCGCTGGCGGGCCGAGGCGCTGCGCTCGCTGGAGCGGCAGCTGCGCGGCAACACCTTCGGCTCCGGCCTCAACCGCGAACTGGCCACCGAGTACCACGGGCTGGTGCTGGAGCTCGGCCTGGCGGCGGTGGCCGAGGCGGACGCCGCCGGCGTGCCGGTGCCCGCGACCGTCCGGCTGGTGCTGCTGCGGATGACCGACGCGCTCGCGGCCGTCGTGGACGACCGGCTGCGGCCGCCGCGCCAGGGGGACGCGGACGACGGGCACGGTCTGGTCCTGGACGGCGCGGGCACCGACCGCTGGGGCTCGCTGCTGGCCACCGGGGAGGCCGTGTTCGGCCGGCTCGACTGGTGGCCGACGGTGACCGGCACCGATGTGCGTACCCCGCTGCTGGCCGCGCTCGTCCGGCCCGGCGCGCCGGCCGTCCCCCGCCCGGCGCGCCGGCCGGCCCACTTCGCCGACGCGGGGCTCACCGTCCTGCGCGGTCCCGGCGGGATCTGGTGCCGCTGCGACGGCGGTCCGCACGGCTTCCTGTCCATCGCCGCGCACGCCCACGCGGACGCGCTGTCCGTGGAGGTCCGGCACGACGGGGTCGACGTGCTCGCCGACCCGGGGACGTACTGCTACCACGGGCAGCCCGAGTGGCGGCGGTACTTCCGGTCCACCCTCGGCCACAACACCCTGGAGCTGGACGGCGCCGACCAGTCCGTCTCCGGCGGCCCGTTCCTGTGGACCCGGCACGCCCGCAGCCGCGTCCTGGCCGTGGACACCTCCGGCGAGGTGGCCCGCTGGTGCGCCGAGCACGACGGCTACCGGGGTTCCGTGCACCGCCGCCGGGTGGAGCTGACGGCCGCACGCCGGGAGCTGCGGGTGGTCGACGAGGTGCGCGGGCCGCGCCGGAAGGTCCGGCTGGCGTTCCACCTCGGCCCGGCGGTCACCGCGGACCTGACGGGGCACCGGGCCCGGCTCACCTGGACCCGGGACGGCGAGGACCGCTCGGCGGTGCTCGAGCTGCCCGGGCAGCTGTCCTGGCGGGCGCACCGCGGCGAGAGCGACCCGCCGCTGGGCTGGTACTCCGCCGGCTTCGGCCGCAGGGAACCCGCCACCACGCTGATCGGCACCGGCTTCACCGACGGCGCGCGGGGGTTCGTCACCGTGCTCGGGTTCCAGGACTAGGGGGGAGGACACGTGGGGAGCAGGTGGCGGCGCCGGGCGCTGCCGGCGGCACCGCTGGCGCTGGTCCTGCTGGCGGCGACCGGCTGCGAGGACGCGGCGGACGCGCGGCCGGAGCCGACCGCCGCGCCGGCCGCGCCCGTGGCCCGGGT